>NZ_JBEOXU010000038.1:0-51275 GCF_040296725.1 Streptomyces sp. NPDC002044 | reverse complement strand
CCTTCGGCCGTTCCGGGGCCCCCGCCCGCCGGCCGGGCCCCGGTCCGCTAGACCGTGCTCGGGGCGGCCTCCGCACCGGTGCCGGTGCCGGTGTCCGCTGCGGTCCTCGCCCGGCGTCCGGCCACGAAGCCGAGGGCCGCGTCGAGCACGAGGAAGACCAGCAGGCTGATCCCGAGCATCGGCACGAACCAGCCGACGACGGCGGTCACCGCGGCCAGCGGCAGCAGCAGGGTCACCGGCAGCTTCCGCCAGGCCCCGCGCGGCTGGGCGCGGCCCACGGACAGCGCGCGGTCCTTCGTCGGCCTGCGCAGCCACCACATCCGGTAACCCCAGAAGACCAGGAACATCACCGCGACGGCGAGCGCGGCCAGCGCGAGCTGGTTGGCGAGGCCGAAGGTCATGCCCATGTGCAGGTCGATGCCGAAGCGGGTCAGCTGGGCGAGCAGGGGATAGTCGGCGAAGCGGAGTTCGTCCATGACGCGGGCGTCGGCGGGGTCGACGGAGACGGCGTCCAGGTGCACCGGCACCAGCTTGTCCTTCTCCTTGACCACGTACCCCTTGCCCTGGGAGGGAAGCGTCACCTGGAGGGACTCGGTGACCCCGGCGGCCCGGGCGGCCTCCACCGCGCGGTCGATGCCGAGGTCCGCGGTGGGAGCGGGCGGCGCCATCTGCGTGCCGTCGGGCATGACGTGCCCCGCGTGCTCGTCGGCGCCGCCGTCCGGGCCGCCGTTCACCGAGGCGGAGACCGCGGGGGTGGCGCCGCCGAGGCGGTCCTGAAGCTGCCCGATGTTCTCGCCCGCGTACCGCGACCAGGTCAGGCCGGTGGCGGAGAGCACCACGAGGCCGGCGACGGCCCAGAGCCCGACGGCGCCGTGCCAGGACAGGGTGCGGCGGCGGCCGGTGGCCTTGCGGTCGGGTACGACCAGTTCGGACGCGCGCTTGCGGCGGCGGCCGATCCACAGGGCGAGGCCGCCGAGGGCGACCACCCACAGCCAGCTCGCGGCGAGTTCGCTGTAGTTCCGGCCGAACTCACCGAGGTGGAGGCTGGAGTGGAACTCGCTCAGCCAGGCCCGCAGCGGCAGCGCGTCACCCACGGTGGTGAGCTGCCCGCGCACCTCGGCCGTATACGGGTCGATGAAAACGGTCAGGGTCTCGCCCTCGGGCAGACCCGGGCTCTCCATGATCACGCGGGTGGTCGCCTCGGCGTCGGGCGCGGGCCAGACGGACACGACCTCCCCCCGGGGCGCGGCGTCCCGGGCCGCGGCGACCTGGGCGCTGAGGGCCAGCGGGGTGTCGCCGACGCGGTCGACGGTCAGCTCGTCGGCGTAGACGATCGCCTCGGCCTGCCAGGAGGCGGCGTAGAGCAGCCCGGTGGCGGCGGCCACGAACAGCAGCGGGGCGATGAGCAGGCCCGCGTAGAAGTGCGTGCGCAGGAGCAGCGGGCGCAGGGCGGCCCAGCCGCTGCCGGGGCGCCTGCGCGCGGCGTCGGCGGTGGCGGACTCGGTGGCGGTGGCGGACTCGGTGGCGGTGGCGGACTCGGTGGTGCTGCCGGTGGTGGCGCTGCCGGTGGTTCTGCCGGCGGCGGGGTCGGCGTCCGGGGTGCGGACGTCCTGAACCTCTTCAAGGGACATGGGGGTCCTAGGTGGTGGCGGAGACATGGGGAAACCGGCCCCAGGTCTCGCCCTCCGCCGGCGCGGGGCCGGGAGGTGCGCCGGTCAGGCGCGGGCAGGACGGCCGGGGGCCGCGGTACGCAAGGCCCGGATCCCCGGCGGCCCGCGCCGGACCACGGTGTGGGCGTGTACGGCTCCGCGCAGGCGGCGCGGTCGTATGGCCGCGGGGCGCGGCGCGGGCGGAGCCGGCACCGGCACCACCCGTGTCCGCACCAGCGCGACCGCGCGGGCGAGCGGCCGGGCGGTGTGCAGCGCGGCGGAGCCCAGGACGCGGGCCAGCCGGAACACGGCCGCCTCGCCCCGGGCCAGCCAGAGGGCGCAGAACAGCCCGGCGAGCACGTGCGCGGCCAGCATCCCGGCCCCGCCGTGCCCGGCCATCGCGACCACGCCGGCGACGGCGTCGATCGCGCCCGGGCCGTCGATCGCGCCCGGACCGGCGGCGGAGCCCCTGTGCGCCGCGCCCGCCATGTCCGCCATGCCCGCCATGTCCGCCATGCCGTCCGCAGAGCCGGCGCCGGCCACGCCGGCCGCCCCGTGGTGGCCGTGACCGCGGCCATGGGGCGCGGTCGCGGGCGGTGTCCGTGCGGCCTGGGCGGCGGTGAAGGCGAGGTGCAGGACCCCTTGCAGGGCGAGGAGCGAGGCGGTGATCCCCAGCGGGCCCCGCCGCCGCCCGGCCCCGAGCCAGGCCAGTCCGGCGGTCGCGCCGAAGGCCCCGAGGAGCCCCGCGAGCGGCACGTCCGCACCGGACATGTGCGCGTGCCCCACCGCGCCGAGGGCCACGCACACCGCCGCGAACAGCGCGGCTCGGGTGGCGCGCATCGGCGCGGGGTTCTCTGACATGGCCGGGCCATGTTCCCATGTCGTGCGCAGGGTTATGACAGTGGAGACGCAGGTTCCGTGTCAGTAGGTGCGCCTACGCTCCTGTCCATGCACATGGATGATCTTGCCTGGCAGGCGAGGAACTTCGGGGGGCTTGCACCGCGAACCGTGAACCTGCTGTTGGAGCACGGGCACCTTGAACAGGTGATCCAGGCCGCGGTGGAGCGCGGCGAGTGGTTCTGCGCGGACGGCGCGGTGAAGGAGCTGTGCCGGACAGGGGAATTCGAGCGGGCGCTGACGATCATCGAGCCATTCGCCGTGACCGGGTGGCCGACCGCCCTGTGGGCGAAGGCCGACATCCTGCTCGCGGCAGGACGGTCGCAAGAAGCGTTGGATCTGGCCTGTCCGGACCCAGCCGACGGGACCTCGAAGCACGAGGTCCACGACTTCGCCGGGCTGCTCGCCAAGGCAGGCCGCGTAGACGAGGCTGTCGAGCTGCTCGTCCCATACATCGACGGATGGTGGACCCTGTCCGTCCTGGTGGAGATCACCGAAGGCCGGGACCGTGACGAGCAGGTGCTGGAACTCATCGCCCCGCACGCCGACAGCGCACGCCACGCTCAGGGCGCACAGCGGTGGAACCATTCGTTCCCCAACGCGCAGGAACTGCAGGCCCAGGTGCTGGAGCGCGCGGGCCGTCCCGACGAAGCGATCCGGATCCTCGGTCAGGACATAGCCGCACACCGCTACCTCACCCAGAACACGCTCACGGCCTACGCCGAACTCCTCGCACGTCATCGTCGGCTCGAAGACCTGCGCGAGCTGGCCACCGGGCAGAACGCACACACGGTCCTGGGTGTCTACACCGACGCCCTTCGCGAGCGCGGCAGGGCCGATGAGGCCGAGACCGTGATGCGCGAGGCCATCGCCGCCGACGACTGGGTCGGGTACCGGGCCTGGCTCTCCGCGACCTTGCTGCAGGACGGCCGGCTGGACGACGCGATCGCCGTAGCCGAACCCGGATTCGGCTGGAGCGACTGCTCCAACCTCCTGGCGCCCTTGGCCCACTCGCTTCTCCACCACCCCGAAAAGCTGCTGTACCTGCTGGAGCACCCCAGTGTCGTACCCCACCACGACCACGAGGACTTCCGGCACTGGTGGCGGTCCCTGGCCCTGGCTGACGCCGGCCGGGTCGACGAAGCGATCGCCTTCGCCGAGGCACACCCGGACCCGTGGAGCGACCCCCGTATCGTCAAGGCCAACCTTCTCAGCGCGGCCGGCCACCTCGACGCCGCCGCTGCCGAACTGCGAGACCTCGGCACGATTGAGGCACGCAAGGAACTATGCGAGGTTCTGGTCCGGCAAGGGCTCGCGGCCGCGGCCATCGCCATCCACCCCACCGCGGCCGAACAGCAAGCTGTGCAACTGAACCCCGAGCCCCCCTCCCTGGACGAAAACGGGTACTCCTTGGAGCCCCCCTTCTAGGACGAGCGTCCCCGCTGACACAACTCTGCGCGCCACTGACATCTGCTCTGCGCACGACATCCCACGGGGCCCGGTGATGCTCGCGCGAGGGAGGTATCCGATCATGGAAGGGTGAATCCATTGCCATGGCCGTCGCCCCTGAGCACGGTGTACGCGGCCGGTGTCCAGCTCGGGGCGTACGCCGTGGAGCGCAGGGGGCCGGCCGCGCGGGAACAGCTGCTGCGCGGCTGCTCGACCAACGTCGACAACCTCGACGCCGGCCGCTGGGAAACGCTGCTGACCAGCGCCTTCGTGGTCGAGGAACCGATGCCCCTGCCGTACGCGCTGCTGCTCGTCGCCGTCCTGGGGTACGCCGAGTACGCGTACGGGGCCTGGTGGACCGCCGGGGTGTTCCTGCTCGGGCACGCCTCGGCGACGCTGCTCGTGTACGGCGTCCTGCGCAGGACGGCCGGACCGCCGACCCGGCGGGCCCTGGACGTGGGGACCAGCTACGGCTTCAACGCCGTCCTCGGGGCGCTGACCTCGGCCCTGCCGCGCGGGGCGGTGCGCACGGCGGCCCGGGCGGGGCTCCTGGTGCTCGGCGCGGCCCCGGTGGTCAAGCGGGGGCGGACCTTCACCGACGCCGGGCACCTGGCGGCGCTCGGGGTGGGGATCGGGATCTCCCTGGCCGTCGATTGTCTTTCCGCGCCGAGTCGTCGGAAAATTGCCCGAACCGCATGACACGAGTAACCCAGACCCTTCGCACCCCGCGCCGCTCATACCGCCCGCATCCCTCGCAGACCGCTGGAGCCGACACGATGACCGCCACCCCCTCCACCACCGTCGCCAACTTCCGCGACCTCGGCGGCACCCCGCTCTCCGGCGGCCGCACCGTCCGTCCCGGCCTGCTCCTGCGCTCCGGCCAGCTCGACCGGCTCGACCTCGGCGCCGACCCGGTGGTGGCCGCGCTGGGTCTGCGCACGGTCATCGACTTCCGCACCGATGCCGAGCGCGCCGACCATCCGGACCGCCTCCCGGCCGGTGCCCGGCTGCTGGTCGGCGACGTGCTCGCGGACAAGGTGAACTCCGGCGAGATGCCCGCCGCCGCGCAGCTCAAGGACCTGCTGTCCGACCCGGTGGTCGCCGAGGAGCACCTGGGCGGCGGCAAGGCGCAGGCCCTGTTCGGGGACGTCTACCGGTCCTTCGTGCGCTCCGGGTCCGCGCAGGCCGCGTACCGGATGCTGCTCACCGAGGCGGCCGACCCCGCGTCCGGCCCCCTCCTCTTCCACTGCACGGCGGGCAAGGACCGCACCGGCTGGGGCGCGACGGTGATCCTGTCGCTGCTCGGCGCGGACGACGACACCCTGATGGCCGAGTACCTTTCGGTGAACCCGGCGGTCAAGCGGGCCTTCGCCCCGATGATCGAGGGATTCACGGCGGCGGGCGGCGACCCGGACATCGCGCTCGCGCTGATCGGGGTCTTCCCCTCGTACCTGGAGGCCGCGGTGAACGAGGTCGAGACGCGCTACGGCTCCATGGAGAAGTACGTGCGCGAGGGCCTCGGCGTCTCCGACGAGACGGTCGAGGCCCTGCGGGCCCGCCTGGTGGCCTGACGGCCGGTCCGCCCCGGCGCCCCGGCGTACGCCACCCGGCCCAGCGCGGCCGCCGCGGTGCGCGACCCCCGGAGGGCCCGAACGTGTGCGCTGGGGGCGGGTGACCATCCGACGATTCGCTCGTTCTGCTGAACGTGACTGCGCCGGATACCGCCACCCGCCCCCTGTCTCCCGACGTCGAACAGGCCGAGGCCGCCATCGTCGAGCACTACCCGCGGCTGGTGCGGCTCGCCTACCTGGTGCTGCCGCCCGCCCTGGGCCGCAACCGGCGGGTGCTCACCGCCCATTCGCTCACCCAGCGGGCACTGCCCCGGGGCCGGCGGGAGACGACGGCCGCCGCCCGCGGCGGTGTCCCGGGCCAGCGCGGCGGCGGCATGGCGGACTCCGGTTACGCGTACGTACGGCTGCGCGTGCTGCGCGCCGCCCTGGAGGCCGGGGTTCCGCTGACCTTCCGCGCGTTCCCCCGGCGCGCGCAGCTGCCGCCGGCCCTCCCCCAGGTGTGGGGGCTGCGGCTGTTCCCCCGCTCGGGCGGGGCCGAGGAACTCGCCCTCGACCAGTGGCTGGCCACCCTCGGCGGGCCCGGCCGGGCCGCCTGCGTGCTGCGCGCCCTGGAGCGGCTGTCGGAGCCCGAGGTGCTCCGGGTGCTGGACGACGCCGGGGTCGCCGACCCGGCCGCCGCCGTCGCGGAGTCCGGTGACGCGGCGAACGACGCGCTGTTCGCCTCCCCCGAGTTCGACCCGTGCGTCCTCCAGGCCCGGCCCACCGACCTGCTGCGCCGGCGCCGGCTCACCCGGGCCGCCCTCGCCGCCGGGGCCGCCCTCGCCGTCTGCGGGGCGCTGCTCGCGCTGCCCGGCGGGGGCTGGGGGTCGGACGGGCCCGCCGCGCCGCCGTACGCGCTGAACGCCGCGGCCGAGCAGGCCCTGGACCCCGGCAAGCTGGTCCGGGCCGCGCCGACGCTGTGGCGGACGTCCTCCCGTACGGGCTTCTCCACCTGGCCGGCGCGCGGCGACCGCGCCGGTGACGCGGAGCTGCTGCGCCGGGCCCTGGCCGTGTGGGCCCGGCCGGGGTCCTCGGTGGTCGTCTCGGCCACCCCCGGCACCCCCACCGGGCCCGCGATGGGACCGGCCCAGCTGCTGTACGCGGGCGCCGTCGACCAGGCGGTGGTGGTCCTGCTGTACGACGGCCTGCGCGTGGTCCGGTACGCCGAACCGCGCGCCGGGACCACCGGCGCCGCCCTCGACTTCGCCCGGACCGACGGGGCGTCGGCGGACACCGCGGCGGCCCTGGTGCTGAGCCGGGTCGACAGCAACGTCCGCTATCTCACCGCCCCCTGGGTCACCGGGGCGGCGCTGCGGGACCTGCTGAAGGCGGGCGCGGCCCCGGCGGCCCTGAAACTGACCCCGCAGGGGGTGACCCCGCCGGTCGCCGGTCCCGCGCCCGGGGGCAACTGCACCGGCTGGAACGCGCTGGCCCTGACCGGCGCGGGCGCCACCCGGCTGATCACCGACCTCGGCGAACTGACCCCGGCCCGGCTGACGTCGGGCGCTCCGGGCGCCGAGCGCGACGTGACGGAGGCGGCGGAGCTCGGGGACTGGCAGCGGATCGCCTGCCTGCTGCCGTCCGTGCGCTCGCACGGGGTCCGTACGGTCAACGCCTGGACGTACGCCAAGCAGCCGCTCCCCGAGGGCGGTGGGACGGCGGCCTGGCTGTGCACCCGGGCCGAGACCTGGCAGGGCGCGGCGGACCGGGTCCAGGCGCAGTTCCTGGCCCCCGGCGCCCCGCTGGCCGCGCAGGCGGCCCGGGCGGAGGGGACCGCGGCGTGCGGGCCCCGGGAGCCCCGGGTGCTGGCGGGCGTGCTGTGGCAGTCGCGGGCGGGGCAGTGGTACGTACTCGCCGCGGGCAGCGCGCAGTTCGCCTCCCTGTCGGCGTCGGGCGGCGGGGTCAGCGGTTCGGCGAACGGCAACCGGCTGGCGGTCAAGGCGCCGGCCGGGGCACAGGTGGACCTGTCGGGCAAGCTCACGGACGGATCGAAGGCGGAGTCGCTGCGCTGATCCCGCGGGCGGCCCCGCCGTCGCGGCGGGGCCGCGTCAGGAAGTGCGTGCAGAGGGGTTCTCCTGGCTCCTACCCATCAGTACATTGACGCCATGTCTAATACGCCGCCCGCGCCCGCCCCCGTGGCGTCGGAACACATAGACCTCAAGCCCCGGAACGTGTCCTTCGGCTGGGAGGACACCCCGCTGCACTGGCTGCCCCGGGACCCCTTCGCCGGGCACATGATCAACGTGCTGCACCTGCTGCTCCCCGCGGGCGAGCGGTGGTTCGTCCACGTCTACAAGCAGGTGCTGCCGTACATCGAGGACGAGCGGCTGCGCGCGGACGTGATCGGCTTCATCGGCCAGGAGGCCATGCACGCCGCCGCCCACGACGACGTGCTGCCCCACCTGAAGCGCCTGGGTCTGGACCCGACCCCGTACACGGCCCAGGTGGACTGGCTCTTCGAGAAGCTCCTCGGCGACCGGACCCTGCCCCCGGGCCGGGCGCGGCGGTGGTGGCTGATGGAACGGGTCGCGATGATCGCGGCGATCGAGCACTACACGGCGTTCCTGGGCGACTGGGTGCTGAACGCGGACGAGCTGGACCGGCGGGGCGCCGATCCGACCATGCTGGACCTGCTGCGCTGGCACGGCGCGGAGGAGGTCGAGCACCGCTCGGTGGCCTTCGACCTGTTCATGCACGTGGACGGCAACTACCGCCGCCGGGCGCGGACCTGGGCGACGGCGTTCTCGGCCCTGGTCTTCCTGTGGCAGCGCGGGGTCCGCTTCTTCATGGAGAACGACCCCTCCCTCGTGAACGGCAGGGCCTCGCTGGGGCAGTTCCTCCGCGCCGGGCAGCAGGGCGTCCTGCCCTCCACGGGGGCGATGCTCAAGTCGATCCCCACCTACCTCTCCCGTACCTACCACCCCTCGCAGGAGGGCTCGACCGCGCAGGCGACCGCCTACCTGGCCACCTCCCCCGGCGCGAACGGCGGCGGCGCCGCATGAGGCGCGCCCTCGTGCTCACCGTCGCGGCGGGCGCCGCCTGGGCGGCCCGGCGCGCTCTGGGCCGGCGCATCGGGAACTCGCCGCTGTGGCCCCTGCCGGCCCTGGAGACCCCGGTCTCCGGCCACTCCCCGCGCCGGGCGCTGCGCGCGCTGGTCGTCTCCCGCACGGAGCCGGCCGAGGGGGTCCTGCACCTGGTCCTGGAATCGCCGGAGCTGCCCGCCTGGGCGCCGGGCGCGCACGTGGACGTCACGCTGCCGTCCGGGCTGGTCCGCCAGTACTCCCTGTGCGGGGACCCGGCGGAGAGCGGCCGGTACACGATCGCGGTCCGGCTCGTCGAGGACGGCCGCGGCGGCTCCCGGGAGGCGCACGCGCGGCTGGTCGAGGGCGCCGAGCTGGAACTGCGGCCGCCCCGCAACCGGTTCGAGCTGGTCCCGGCCGGTGCGTACGTGTTCGTCGCGGGCGGCATCGGCATCACGCCGATCCTGCCGATGCTCCGCGCGGCCACCGCCGCGGGCGCCGACTGGACCCTCCTGTACGGGGGCCGCTCGCGCGCCTCGATGCCCTTCCTGGCCGACCTCGCGGCGTACGGCGACCGGGTCTCCCTCTTCCCCCAGGACGAGGCGGGCCTCCCCGACCTGGCCCCGCTCGCCGCGGCCGGGCCCGGCACCCTGATCTACTGCTGCGGCCCGGAACCGCTGATGGACGCCGTGGTCGCGGCGGCCACCGATCCCGCGGCGGTGCGTCTGGAGCGCTTCGGCGCGGCGGCGGCGACGGGCCCGGCCCGGCCCTTCACCGTCGAGCTGCGCCGCTCGGGGCGCACCGTCGAGGTCGGCGCGGACGAGAGCGCCCTGGCCGCGGTCCGCCGGGAGCTGCCCGGCACCCCGTACTCCTGCGAGCAGGGGTTCTGTGGCACCTGCCAGCACCGGGTCCTGGCGGGCACGGTCGAGCACCGCGACACCCTCCTCACCGACCAGGAGCGGGACGACTCGATGCTGCTGTGCGTCTCCCGCGCGCGCGGCGACCGCCTGGTGCTGGATCTGTAGTGGCGGCGGCGTGACCCCGGCCGTCCGCCCCCGGCCGTCCGCCCCCGGCCGGGAACCGCGGGGGCTCCGCGGCGACCGGAGAAGTTAGGGTGGCGGCATGACAACCGGGGTGCGGCGCAGGATGGGTGTCGAGGAGCGGCGGCAACAGCTGATCGGGGTTGCCCTGGAGCTGTTCAGCAACCGGTCGCCCGACGATGTGTCGATCGACGAGATAGCGGCGGCGGCCGGGATATCGCGGCCGCTCGTCTACCACTACTTTCCCGGCAAGTTGAGCCTGTACGAGGCCGCGCTGCGGCGTGCGGCCGACGAGCTGGCGCTGCGGTTCGTGGAGCCCCGGGAAGGCCCGCTCGGGGCCCGGCTGCTGCGGGTCATGGGACGGTTCTTCTCGTTCGTCGACGAACACGGCCCCGGTTTCTCGGCGTTGATGCGGGGCGGTCCGGCCGCCGGGAGCAGCCGGGCCAACGCCATGATCGACGAGGTGCGGCAGGCGGCGTACGAGCAGATCCTCGCGCACCTGGACGTCTCCGAGCCGCCGGCGCGGCTGCAGCTGGTCGTGCGCTCGTGGGTGTCGCTCGCCGAGTCCACCGCGCTGATCTGGCTGGACGGCCGGAAGATCCCGCGGGGCGAGCTGGAGCTGCAGCTGGTGCACGACTTCGCGGCGCTGGCCGCGGTGAGCGCCGCGTACGACGCGGAGATGGCGGGGATCCTCGTACGGATCCTGGCGGACGAGCCGGCCGACGGGACGTTCGGGGAGCTGGTCGGGCGGCTCGGCGGGCTGATGGCGGGCCCGGCCCCTGACCCGCAGCCCGGCGCGGCGTCCGGCGGGTCCGGCACGGCGTAGGCCGCGGGGACCGGACGGCACGGCCCGCGGCGGGCCTGCGGGAGGCTCCTGCGGCGGCCCGGACGGGCGTCCGCCCGTACCCGGGGCGGGACTTGCGGCGGTGTGCCCGGCGGGGTGCCTGTTCCGCGGTGATCACCGCAGTGGCGATAATGCCCCGTGATCATTGACGACGGGATCTTGTTCCGGCCGGCCGCGGAGAAGGACGCCGCCACCCTGGTGCAGCTGTACGACCAGGCTGCCCGGTGGATGCAGAAGCACGGGATCCAGCAGTGGAAGCCCGGCGAGAAGGACGCCGCGCACTTCGTGGCGAAGATGCGCGAGGGCGAGGTGTGGCTCGCCGGGGACAGCGACGGGCGGATCGTCGGCGGGTACGAGCTGTGGTGGTCCGACGAGGAGGCCTGGGGGGTCCAGCCGCCCGTCGCGGGCTACGTGCACCGGCTGATGGTGGAACGTCAGGCGGCGCCCGCCGGAGCCGGGCGCCGCATGCTCGAACACGCCGAACGGCGGATCGCCCGGTCCGGGCTGGCCCGCGCGCGGCTGGACTGCGTCTCCACCAACCCCCGGCTGCTCGCGTACTACCGGGGCGCGGGCTACCGGGTGGTCGGGGAGTTCCCCCACAAGGAGGCGAAGGACGGCAGTGTCTACGGGGTGATCCTGCTGGAGAAGCGGCTGGACCGGCTCACCGTCGTGTGAGCCCCGGGTGCCTCCGGCCGGGGAGGCACCCGGGGTGCGTCACCGCCGCGCGGCGTCGCGGGTGAAGACGGCGACCGTGCGGGCCGGGGTGCGGAACTCCCCCGTCGCCGCGTCGTAGGAGGCCCGGCGGACCGTGGCGTCAAAGCCGGCGGCCTGGACCGGGTGCAGGGCGTACGCGCCGCCCGCGAGGTCGGGGACGCGCGGGGACTGGTCGGCCGGGGTGGCGTTGAAGACCACCACCAGGTCTCCCAGGGTCATCGTGATCACGCCGGGGGTCTCGTCCTTGCCCGAGAGCGGGAAGGCCAGCTGCGCCTGGACGGCCTCCGGGGTGGTGAGGGCGAAGGCCCGTTCCGTCGTACGGATGCGCTGGAGGTCGCGGAAGGCCGCGGCGGTTCCGGTGATGTCGGCGCAGGTGGGGGCGGGCAGGGTCAGCAGCGGCTTGGCGTACGTCCACTTGGAGGCGTTGTCGGCGGCCGGGGGCAGGCCGCGGCCGGAGCCGTTGCCGTCGCGGCAGTCCCAGTGGACGGCGTTGAACCAGTCGCCGCTGTCGTAGGAGTTGCGGTCCAGGGACTTGGAACGGAGCAGGTCGGAGCCCGCCTGGGAGAGGGACGGTCCCTGTGAGAGGGTGGCCGTCGCCATGGCCAGGACCTGCATGCGGGCCTTGTCGGCGGGGCTGGTGGCGGGCGGGAGCTTGTACGTGAGGGCGTCCGCGAGGGTCTCGTTGTCGTGGGCGTCCGCGTAGGCGAGGGCGTCGCCGGGGGCGGCCGCGTATCCGGCCGGGGAGCCGTTGTAGTCCACCTCGGAGCCCTTGGTGCGGCGGCCGGAGGTGTCGGTGAAGGCGTACGAGGCGAGGTTCCCCGACAGGCCGACCTTGATCAGGTCCTGGGCGTGCAGCAGCCGGGCCCTCTGCTCGGCGGGGGTGCCGTTGGCCGGGGAGCCGTTCGGCTCGGTGAACAGGCCCGAGGCGAAGCCCTGCACACGCGGGTCCTCGTCGAAGGGACCGCCGCCGCGGACCGCGTCGCGGGCCCGGTCGGAGAAGGTGGCGATGCCGGTACCGGCCATGTTCTTCTGGCTCGCCTGGACGAAGCGGGCGTCGTCGGCGACCTCGCCGAAGTTCCAGCCCTCCCCGTAGAGCACGATCTTCTTTCCGTCGACCCCGTCCTTGGCGGGGGTCAGGGCGTCCAGGGCGGCGCGGACGGCCAGGATGTTGGCCTTGGGGTGGTGTGCCATCAGGTCGAAGCGGAAGCCGTCGACCTTGTACTCCTTGGCCCAGGTGACGACCGAGTCGACGACCAGGCGGCCCATCATCGCGTGCTCGGGCGCGGTGTTGGAGCAGCAGGTGGAGTTGGCGACGGCGCCGTCGGGCAGCAGCCGCTGGTAGTAGCCGGGGACGACGCGGTCGAGGACCGACGTGTCGGACTGCCCGGAGGCGACGGTGTGGTTGTAGACCACGTCCATGACGGTGCGCAGTCCGGCCCCGTTCAGGGACTGGACCATCCTGCGGAACTCGGTGGTGCGGGCCGTGCCGTTCGGGTCGCTGGCGTAGCTGCCCTCGGGGACGGTGTAGTGCAGCGGGTCGTAGCCCCAGTTGTAGGCGTCCTTGGCGGCCGCGGCGGCCACACAGGTCTGCTGCTGGTCGGAGTCGGGGGCGTAGACCTTCAGGTCGCAGGCCGGTTCGGTGCGGCCGGCCGGCTTCTCGGGGATGGTGCCGATGTCGAAGGCGGGCAGGAGGTGGACGTAGGAGGTGCCGGAGGCGGCCAGGTCGCGCAGGTGGCGCATGCCGGCCGATGCGGTGTCGGTGAACGCCAGGTACTGGCCGGGGTGGGTGCTGGTGCGGTCGGCGACGGAGAAGTCGCGGACGTGCAGCTCCTGGATCTGGGCGGTGGTGAAGGGGACGGGCGCGGGCTTGCGCAGGTCCCGCCAGCCGGGCGGGGCGAGCTTCGGGTCGGCGAGGTCGACGGCCAGGCTGTGCGTCGAGTCGGCGGTCAGGGCGGTGGAGTAGGGGTCGGTGACCAGGTTGCGGACCACCTGACGGACGCTGGGGGCCCATACGGTGACGGCGTAGCGGTAGGGCTTGCCGGCCCAGTTGCGCTCGCCGCGGACCGACCAGACGCCGGTGGCGTCGTCGCGGCGCATGGGGACCGTGCGGCCGTCGAGTTCGAGGGCGACCTCGCGGGCGGTGGGGGCCCAGACGGAGAGGGTGGGGCGGCCGTCCTTGAAGACGGGGCCGAGGGCGGCGCCGGTCGCGTACAGGTCGTCGAGGACGCCGGCGAGCTGGACGCCGGTGGCGGCGAGGACGGCGCCGTTCGCGGCGCGGGCACTCGCGACGAGCTGGCCGCGCAGGGCTTCGCGGACCCGGTCGCGGTCGCGGGGGTCGACGGTGTACGCGGCGTACGCGGCCAGGTGCGGGAACTTCTGCTTCTGGGCGGCGGTGAGCTCGGACCGGGTCAGGCGCAGCCGGGCGGCGCCGGCCTCCTGGAGGGTGCCGTCCCGCGCGGTGATCCGGCCCTCGCGGGAGGCGAGGAGCTGGACGGAGGCGGCGGCCGCGGGGGCGTTCCAGGCGACGGTGTCGCGGTCGATCCAGACGGCCTCGGCCTTGGCGAGGTCGAGGGCGGCGGCGGAGCCGGCGGGCTGCGGGAGGAGGTACTTCTCGTGGCCGCCGAGCATCCAGACCTCGTGGCCGGTGGCCTTCAGGTCGAGGGACCGGTCGGTGGGGAGGTCCTTCTCGTCGCCCTTGTGGAGGATGTAGCTCAGGCTGGTGGCGCCGGCGGCGAGGGGGACCTCGTAGACCGCGCCGTAGGAGTCGGTGCGGACGGGCAGCAGCGGCTTGGACCAGTCGGTGGGGGTCGCGGCGCCGGTCCAGACGTGCAGGCCCCAGCCGTCGTAGGCGCCGTCGGGGCGCTGGTAGTGCAGGACGGCCTTGGCGGTGTCCTGCGGCGGGTAGGCGGGGCGTTCGGTGCGGACGGCCTCCTTGCCCTGTTCCAGCCAGACCTCACCGGTCTTGGTGACGTCGAGGGTGCGGTCGGCGACGACGTCCTTGGTGCCGTCCTTGTCGATGACGAGGTAGTTGACGGCGGAGGCGCCGGGCCTCAGCTTGACGTACGCGAAGGCGCCGTAGGCGTCGCGGCCGGTGAAGGGGTGGCCCTCGGGCCAGGGGGTCGTCTCGCCCTCGGCGACGTCGCCCCAGGCGTAGAGCCGCCAGTTCGTGTAGTCGCCGTCGGGCCGGTTGTAGTGGACGACGGCGTAGTCGCGCTGGGTCGCGGTCGGCACCTCGACGGGCGGGACCTGCCCGGCGACGGACGCGGCCGTCGCGCTCGCGGTGCGGCCGGCGGAGTCCACGACGACCGCCTTGTAGCGCAGGGCGGTGCCGGGGGCGGCCTCGACGTGCTGGGTGACCTTGTACGGGGCGTGGTCGGCGGAGCCGAGGACCTGCCACTTCCCGGTGCCGGTCTGTGCGGCGAACACGACCCGGTTCAGGCCGCCGCCGGTGACGTCGGCGCTCAGCTCGACGGTGCCGGCCGCGCCGGGGGCGGGGGCCTTGAGGGTGAGGGCGGGCTTGACGGCGGGCCGGGCCGGGGGCGCGGCGGCCTGGAGGACGACCGAGCCGTAGGCGGGCACGGTGACGGCGAGCTTGCCGGCTGCGGAGGCGCGGACCGTGGCGGAACCCCCGTACAGGGTGCGGT
Organism: Streptomyces sp. NPDC002044; assembly: GCF_040296725.1. Classification (NCBI taxonomy): domain Bacteria; kingdom Bacillati; phylum Actinomycetota; class Actinomycetes; order Kitasatosporales; family Streptomycetaceae; genus Streptomyces; species Streptomyces sp. NPDC002044. The sequence goes on along the minus strand of NZ_JBEOXU010000038.1, from coordinate 36,408 downwards.
ACCGCGCTCCGGCCGGGGCGTCGAGCTCGACGGTACGGGGCGCGGCGGCGTTGTTCGCGGCGACCAGGTACTCGGTCCGGCTGCGGGGGTCGGTGCGGGCGAAGGCGTAGACGGAGCCGTCGGCCAGGCGCTCGCTCTGGACGCCGTCGCGCAGGGCCGGGTGGGCCTTCGTCAGCTTCGAGAGAGCACTGATCTGCCGGTAGAGCGGGTGTCCCGGATCGTAGGCGTCGCTCGCGTGGGTGCGGTCGGTGCCCAGCTGGTCGTCGTCGAGGTAGTCGGCGGCCTGCGAGGCGAAGAGCGGCTGGCGGGCGTCCTTGTCGCCGCCCGCGCCCGTGAAGCCCTGCTCGTCGCCGGAGTAGACGACCGGGTTGCCCCGGGAGAGGAACATCAGCTCGTTGGCGAGCCGGTAGCGGTCCAGGAGCTCCTGCTCTCCCGCCCCCGGCCGGTCCTGCGTGAGGAAGGTGCCGAAGCGGCCCATGTCGTGGTTGCCGAGGAAGGTGACCTGCTCGTAGGCGTTGGCCTTGTCGGTGGTGTACCGGTAGTCGTCGGCCAGTACGGAGCCCAGCCGGCCGGCGCCCGCGCCCTGGGAGGCGTACGCGCGGATCGCGTCCTGGAGCGGGAAGTCGAGGGTGGAGTCGAGGCGGCCGCGCGTCACGTACGGGGAGGTGACGGCGGTGTCGGCGGAGTACACCTCGCCGAACATGAAGAAGTCGTCGCGGCCGCGCTTGGCCGCGTAGGCGTCGAGGGCGGTCGCCCACTGGGTCCAGAAGCCGGTGTTGACGTGCTTGACCGTGTCGATGCGGAAGCCGTCGATGTCGAAGTCCCGGACCCACTTCTCGTAGATCTTCTCCATCCCCTCGACGACCTCGGGACGCTCGGTCCACAGGTCGTCGAGCCCGAAGAAGTCGCCCTGCTCGGAGGACTCGCCCGCGAAGGTGGAGTCACCCCGGTTGTGGTACATCCGCGGGTCGTTGAGCCAGGACGGCACCTTGAGGTTCTTCTTCGCGTCGGGCACGAAGGGCGTCCGGGGGAAGGAGTCCGGTCCGGTCTTCGGGAACTTCCGCCCGCCGGCCGCGTAGTCGGCGTCGTCGAACGGCACCCCGTCCTCGGTGAGGTAGGGGAAGGCGCCCTTCGACAGGTAGGAGTACGAGGCTTCCCGGTAGTCGACGACGTCGGCGGTGTGGTTGGTGATGACGTCGAAGAAGACCTTCATCCCCTTGCCGTGCGCCTTGTCGATGAGCCGCTCCAAGTCGGCGTTGGTCCCGAAGTGCGGGTCGACCTGGGTGAAGTCGGTGATCCAGTAACCGTGGTAGCCGGCCGAGACGTCGTCGCCCTTGCCCTGCACCGGCTGGTTCTTGAAGATCGGCGCGAGCCAGATGGCCGTGGTGCCGAGGCCCTTGACGTAGTCGAGCCGCTCCGTCAGCCCTTTGAGGTCGCCGCCCTGGTAGAAGCCCTTGTCCGTCGGGTCCAGGCCGGTCTGGAGCCGGGAGCCGGTCAGGCCGCCCCGGTCGTTTCGCGGGTCGCCGTTGGCGAAGCGGTCCGGGAGCACGAAGTAGAACTGCTCGCGGGTCAGGTCGTGCCGGGCGGGCTCGGCGGCCAGTTTCGCGTCCGAGGGCGGGGCCGGGGGCCGCGCCGGGGCGGCGGCGGCCGGGAGGGCGGGCAGGAGCGTCACGGCCAGAGCGGCGGCGAGGACTCCTGCGGCGGGGCGTATCAAGGCGTTTCTCCTTGGGTACGGGGATGAGGGCCGCCCGGCCCGTGGCAGGGTCGGGTGGTGCCGGGCGGCCCTGGTCTGTGGGGCGGCGGTCAGCCGCGCCAGGTGTCGGTCAGCGCGACCTTGCCGGTCGCGGGGACGGTGGCGGTCCGGTTGGCCCCGCTCTCCCAGGTGACGTTCCCGGCGGCGTCCTTGCGGACGTACTTGTACGCGAGGACCGTTCCGGGCGGGAGCGGGACGTCGAGCTTCCAGACGGGGTAGGCCGCCGGGTCGAGGCGCAGGGCGCCGCCGGTGTTCCAGTTGCCGAGTTCGGCGCGGTCGCCGGTGACGTACACGCTCTGGCCGGGCACGGTCGTGGCGGTGACGGCGAAGGAGGCCCCGGTGGCGGTGGCGGGCGGCGGGGTGGTGCCGCCGGAGCAGGTGCGGGCGTTCACGTGGAGGGCGACGGCGGTGCCGGCGCCGAGGGTGGCGGTGAACTGGCCGGAGCCGCCCACGGTGACGGTGCGGCCGCTCTGCACGTCGCAGTAGTCGCCGGCCGGCAGGGAGGTCTGGAAGGTGCGCGTCAGGGCCGAGCCCTCGTGGTTGATCGCCACGTACGCCTTGGAGCCGCGGCCGAAGGCGATCTGGTCGCCGCCGTTGTCCCACCAGTGGGTGACGGCCTGGCCGCGGGCCGCGTTGCGGAAGGCGACCATGGAGGAGATCTCCCGCCAGGCGTGCTGGCACTTCCAGCCGTCGGCGTAACAGGCGTTCACCGCGCCGCCGTTGGGGGGCCCGGCGTCCTTGTCGGTCCACTCGTAGCCGGAGTGCACGTCCGGGGAGCCGTAGGGCCAGGCCAGCATGAAGACGTTGGCGAGGGTGTAGGCGGAGCCGTTCTTGTAACTGAGGGTGTCGCCGCCGCGCTCGGTGTCGTGGTTGTCGACGAAGACGCCGGACTTCCCGCCGGTCATGTACCCCCAGGGCTCGCCGAAGTTTTTCAGGTGGGCCAGGTTCTCGGACTGGAAGACCCGTTTCAGGTCGCGGGCGTAGCGGAACTCCTGCACGTCGCCGTTGCCGAGGTATTCGGCCGGTCCGACGGCCTCGCCCGCCCCGAAGATGGCCTCCTGCTTCCAGTAGGCCCCGGGGTTGGTCAGCCGGGACTTGATGTCGGCGAGGTCGGCGGAGGGCATGTGCTTGGCGGCGTCGATGCGGAAGCCGTCGACCCCGAGGGAGAGCAGGTCGTTCAGGTACCCGGCGATGCGGCCCCGCACGTACGCCTCGCCGGTGTCGAGGTCGGCCAGCTGCACCAGCTCGCAGTTCTGGACGTTGCCGCGGTCCTGGTAGTTCGAGATCGTCGCCCGGCAGTCGTCCATGTCGGCGCCGGAGTAGAGGCCGGGGTAGCCGTACTTCGTGTACGAACTCCCGCCGGTCCCGGTGCCGTCGGAGGCGGCCATGTGGTTGATGACGGAGTCCGCGACGACCTTGACGCCCGCCGCGTGGCAGGTGTCGACCATCCGCTTGAAGGCGGTGCGGTCACCGAGCCGCCCGGCGATCTTGTAACTGACGGGCTGGTACGAGGTCCACCACTGGGGGCCCTGGATGTGCTCCTGGGGAGGCGAGACCTGGACGAAGCCGTAGCCGGCCGGACCGAGGCTGTCGGTGCAGGCCGCGGCCACCGAGTCGAACTTCCACTCGAAGAGGACGGCGGTGACGTCGCGTTCCCCGGGGGCGGCGGCCGTGGCCGGGGCGGCGGGTGCGACGAGGGTGGCGGCCGCGACGGCCAGGACCGCGAGGGCGGCTCTGCGGTGGGGGGTTTGCGTACGGCGTCGGACGCGGGTGCGGGGCATGCGGGTGCCTCCTGGCGAAAGAGGTGGGGATGGCAGCGACCGTAGGGCGCACGCCCACACGCTGCAAGACTTTGCGCAAGAGATTGCAGAATTGTTTCCGGCGGGTAGCGCGCTGCGACGCCACGGCGCCGCATCGCGCGCGACCGGCCGCGTCGCCGAAGGGAGTTGTCGGCGGCGCCTGCGACCCTGCCGACATGGAGAGCGACATGGAGAGCAGCGTGGAGAGCAGCGTGGGGATGACCCTGCAACTGACCGTCGACTGCGCGGACCCGCGGCGCATGGTGGCCTTCTGGGCCGAAGCCCTGGGCTACACCCCAGAGCCGCCGCCCGGCGGGCACACCACCTGGCGTGCCTACTGGCAGGACCTGGGGGTGCCCCCGGAGGAGCTGCCCGACGGCGCCGGCGAGACCCCGGAGTCGATCGTCGACCCGGACGGCCGCAACCCGCGGATCTGGTTCCAGCAGGTCCCCGAGCCGAAGAACGGCAAGAACCGCCTCCACCTCGACCTGAAGGTCGGCGGCGGGCGCGACGTGGCCATCGGGGTCCGGACCGAGCGGGTCACCCGCACGGTGACCCGCCTCACCGCGGCCGGCGCGACCGTCCTGCGGATCATGGACGAACCGGACATGCCGTACTACGCCGTCGTGCTCCAGGACCCCGAGGGCAACGAGTTCTGCGTGGTCTGAGCCGCGCCGCCCGCCGGACCACCCACCGGGCCATCAGCCGGGCCACCCACCGGATCATCAGCCGGGCCCGGGGCCTGGGCCGTCGAGCCGCGGACCACCAGCTCCGGCTGGAACACGTACTCCGTGCGCTCGACGGGGGTGCCGCCCACCGCCTCCAGCAGCGCGCCCACGGCCGCCGTCGCCATCGCGCGCACCGGCTGGCGCACCGTCGTCAGCGGCGGATCCGTGAACGCGATCAGCGGCGAGTCGTCGAAGCCGACCACCGACACGTCCTCCGGCACCCGCAGCCCCCGCTCGCGCGCCGCCCGCACGACGCCCAGGGCCATCATGTCGCTCGCGCACACCACACCCGTACAGCCCCGGTCCAGCAGGGCGTTGCCCGCGGCGTGACCGCCCTCGACCGTGAACAGCGTGCGCTGGACCAGGCCCTCGGCGTCCGCGCCCGGCAGCGCCGCCAGGAACCCCTGCTCCTTGCGCGCCGACGGCACGTACCGCGTCGGTCCGATCGCCAGACCGATCCGCCGGTGCCCGAGGTCCTCCAGGTGCCGGACCGCCATGTCGGCCGCCGCCCGGTCGTCCGGGGACACGAAGGGCGCGCTGATCCGCTCGTTGAAGCCGTTGACGAGCACGAACGGCACCCCCCGCGCCGCCAGCCGGCGGTAGCGCGAGGGGTCGGCCGCCGAGTCCGCGTGGAGCCCCGACAGGAACACGATGCCCGTGACGCCGCGCTCCTCCAGCTGCTCCACCAGCTCGTCCTCGGTGGCCCCGCCCGGCGTCTGCGTGCACAGCACCGGCGTGTACCCGTGCCCGGCCAGCGCCTGCTCGATGACCTGGGCGAACGCCGGGAAGATCGGGTTGGTCAGCTCCGGGATGAGCAGCCCGACCAGCCCGTTGCTCCGGCGCTTGAGCCGCACCGGCCGCTCGTAGCCCAGCAGGTCGAGCGCGGCCAGCACCTTGTGCCGGGTGCCGGCCGCCACGCCCGACTTGCCGTTGAGCACCCGGCTCACCGTCGCCTCGCTGACCTCGGCCTGCGCGGCGATGTCGGTGAGCCGCAGCGGGGACGTCACCCCAGCCACCACACCGCGCTGTCGGCCGGGAGGACGTCCGGGTCGCCCGGTGCGGCGCTGGCCAGCAGCACCGCACCGGGCGCGGGCAGCCGTACGGGCGCGCCCGTGGTGTTCACCGCGCACACGAACGCCCCGCGCCGGAACGCCAGGACGCCGGCGGGCGCCTCCAGCCACTCCACCGCGTCGCCCGCGCCCAGTTCGGCCCGCTCGCGGCGGATCCGCAGCGCCGCCCGGTACAGCTCCAGCGTGGACGCCGGGTCCCCGCTCTGCGCCTCGACGCTCAGGCCCGCCCACTCGGCCGGCTGCGGCAGCCAGCTGCCGCCGTCGCCGAATCCGTACGGGGCCTGCGTGCCGGACCACGGGATCGGCACCCGGCAGCCGTCGCGGAGCCCGTCCTGCCCGTTCGCCTTGAAGAACGAGGGGTCCTGGCGCACCTCGTCGGGCAGGTCGAGGACCTCGGGCAGCCCCAGCTCCTCGCCCTGGTAGACGTACGCCGACCCGGGCAGCGCCAGCATCAGCAGCGCGGCCGCCCGCGCCCGCGCCAGACCCCGCTCCCCGCCCCCGTACCGCGTCACGTGCCGCACCACGTCGTGATTGGACAGCACCCACGTCGTCGGAGCACCCACCGGCCGCATCGCGTCGAGCGATTCGTCGATGGCGCCGCGCAGCGCCTCGGCGTCCCAGCCGGTGTTCAGATAGTGGAAGTTGAACGCCTGGTGCAGCTCGTCGGGGCGCAGGTAGAGCGCCGTGCGGTCGGCACTGGGCGTCCACGCCTCGGCGACGCCGATGCGGTCCCCGGCGTACTCGTCCAGCACGGTCCGCCAGGAGCGGTAGATCTCGTGGACCCCGTCCTGGTCGAAGAAGGGCAGTACCTGGTTGCCGAGCAGCTTGAGCTGCTCGTCGCGGCCGAGGTCGGGCAGGCCGGGGGCCTTGACCAGGCCGTGGGCGACGTCGATGCGGAAGCCGTCGGTTCCGAGGTCGAGCCAGAACCGCAGGATGGACCGGAACTCGTCCTGGACCGCGGGGTGGTCCCAGTTGAAGTCGGGCTGCTCGGGGGCGAAGAGGTGCAGGTACCACTCCCCGTCCGCGACCCGGGTCCAGGCGGGCCCGCCGAAGATGGACTCCCAGTCGTTGGGGGGCTCGGAGCCGTCCGCGCCCCGCCCCGGGCGGAAGTGGAACCGCTCGCGCAGCGGGGTGCCGGGGCCCTCGCGCAGCGCCTGCTTGAACCATTCGTGCTGGTCGGAGCAGTGGTTGGGGACGAGGTCGACGATGATGCGCAGGCCCAGGCCGTGGGCCTCGCGGATCACGGCGTCGGCGTCGTGCAGGGTGCCGAACATCGGGTCGATGGCCCGGTAGTCGGCGACGTCGTAGCCCGCGTCGGCCTGCGGGGAGGCGTAGAACGGGCTGAGCCACACGGCGTCGACGCCGAGTTCCTTCAGGTAGGGCAGGCGGCGGCGGATGCCTTCGAGGTCCCCCATGCCGTCCCCGTCGGAGTCGGCGAAGCTGCGCGGATAGACCTGGTAGATCACCGCTTCTCTCCACCATCCGGGCCGGGTGCCGGAGGGGGTGGGAAGTGCGTCGGCGAGGTGCTGGGTCATGTCGTCCTTGAAGAGATCGGGCCGGTGATGCGGAGGCAGGCGGGTGGTCAGCCCTTGGTGGCGCCTGCCGTCATCCCGGCGACGAGGTGACGCTGGGCGAAGACGAAGAAGATCGCCGCGGGGATGGCGATGAGGACCGAGGCGGCGCTCATCGCACCCCAGTTGGAGGTGTACTGCGTGACGAAGGTCTGCAGGCCGCCGGCCAGGGTGAGGTTCTCCTCGCCGACCATGAAGGCGGAGGCGTACGCGACCTCGCCCCAGGCGGTGATGAAGGCGTAGAAGCCGGTGACGGCGAGGCCGGGCTTGGCCAGCGGCAGGATCAGCCGCCAGAAGGTGCCGAAGGGGTTGAGCCCGTCGACGCGGCCGGACTCGTCGATCTCGATCGGGATCGTGTCGAAGAAGCCCTTCATCATCCAGGCGCAGAACGGCACGGCGATGGTGAGGTAGGTGATGATCAGGCCGACGGGCTGGTTGAGCAGTCCGAGGTCGCCCATCAGGTTGTAGAGCGGGACGATCAGGATCGCCATCGGGAACATCTGCGTGATCAGCAGGGTCCACATCAGCGGCTTCATTCCGGGGAACTTGAAGCGGCTGACCGCGTAGCCGGTGGTGGCGGCGATGAACACGCCGAGGACCGTGGTGACGCCGGCGACCAGGACGGAGTTCGCGAACCAGCTGAGGAAGTGGCTCGACTCCAGCAGGTACGTGTAGTTGCCGAGGGTCGGCTCCTTCACGAAGTCCGTGGTGATCGCGTGCCGCGCCGGCTTGAGCGAGGTCAGCAGGATCCACAGCACCGGGAAGACGGCGATCACGGACGCGGCGAGCAGGGTCGCGTGGAGGCCGACGGAGGCGAGCGGGGCGCGGCGGCCCCGAGTGCGGGTGGTCATGGTCACCACACCTCTCCCTGCTTGCGCAGCGAGCGCCGGTAGACCAGCGCGAAGATCATGAGCAGGGCCAGGATCAGCACGCCCCACGTCGCGGAGGCGGCGAAGTCGCGCGGGCTGGTGATGAAGGCCTCGCGGAAGGCCTGGGTGACCAGGATCTCGGTGGAGTCGCCCGGTCCGCCCCGGGTGAGCAGGAAGATCACCGGGAACATGTTGAAGGTCCAGATGGTGGAGAGCAGGATCACCGTCATGCTCACCGCGCGCAGGCCGGGCAGCGTGATGTGGCGGAACCGCTGCCAGGGGCGGGCGCCGTCCATCTCGGCGGCCTCGTAGAGCTCCCCGGGGATGGACTGCATCCCGCCGAGCAGGGCGACCATCATGAAGGGGACGCCGAGCCAGACGTTGACGGTGATGACCGCGAACTTGGCCCAGGTCGGGTCGTCGAGCCACGGGACGGCGGAGATGCCGCCGCCGTCGAGGATCTTGTTGAGGATGCCGTTGTCGCGGTTGAAGAGGAACCGCCAGGCGAAGACGGAGACGAAGCCTGGCACGGCCCAGGGCAGGATGAGCGCCATCCGGTAGGCGGCGCGGCCCTTGAAGTCCCGGTTGAGCATGGTGGCCAGGGCCAGGCCGAGCGTGAAGGTGATGGACACGCAGGCGACGGTCCACACCACCGTCCACACCAGCCGCTGCAGGAACACCGGGTCGCTGAGCACGGCCGCGTAGTTGTCGAGGCCGACGAACTCGTACGTGGCCTCGATGTGGCGGACGCCGATCGTCCGGGAGACGTTGCGCTCGTTGGCGTCGGTCAGCGACAGGTAGACGCCGCGGACCAGCGGCCAGCCGATGATCACGCCGAGTACGAGCACCACCGGGGTGACCATCGCCCAGGCGTACCAGTGGGTGGCGAGGGCGCGCCGCAGCCCGCCACGGCCTCCGGTCCTGTTCCCGCTGTCAGTCCTGCGGCTCGGGCCGCGGGCGACGTCGCCGTGCTCGACGTCGTCACCCGCGGCCTTCGCCACCGACTGGCTGGTGTGAGCAGCCATATCAGTCGGCCTGCCTTCGCGTCAGCTGCGAGTTGAACACATCGCGTCCCTGTCTCATCGTGAATGCAACTGAAGTGGTCGAATCCGACCTGTTCCGGATCTTTCGAAGAATGCGGCATGCCGGCGGCATAAACTTTCCCCCGTGAAGCTCCGTTACAACTTCCGGGTATATCCGAACCGCCTGCAGCGCAGTGCGTTGGCCCAGGCTTTCGGGTGCGCCCGGGTCGTTTGGAACGACTGCCTTCGCGCTCGCAACACCGCGCACGAGGCAGGGCTTCCGTATGTGAAGTCGGCGGACCTGTCCAAGCAGTACATCACCCGGGCGAAACGCACCCCGGAACGGTCCTGGCTCGCCGATGTTTCGGCGGTGGCGCTCCAACAGTCCTTGCGGGACCTGGACACCGCGTTCACGAACTTCTTCACTTCGGCCAGAAGCACGTCGAAGGGCCGGAAGGTCTCTCCGCCCAGGTACAAGTCCGGGAAGGATTCCCGGCAGTCGATCCGCTTGACCCGTAACGCCTTCTCGCTCACCGACGACAGTCGCCTCTACGTGCCCAAGGTCGGAGACCTGAAGGTGAAATGGTCCAGGTCGCTGCCCGCGGCACCCACATCCCTCACCGTGGTCAAAGATTCCGCGGGGCGGTACTTCGCCAGCTTCGTGGTGGACACCGAACCCGAGATCCTTCCCGGAGCAGGGGCCGAAGTCGGCCTCGATCTCGGGCTGACCTACTTCGCCATGCTCTCCGACGGCACCAGGATTTCCTCCCCGAGATTTCTTCGCCGAGCGGAGAAGAAACTGCGGCGTTCGCAGCGGGACCTTTCGCGAAAGGACAAGGGATCGAAGAACTACGCGAGAGCCCGTATCGGGCTTGCCCGGCAGCACGCCCGGGTCACCGATCAACGCCGGGACTGGCACCACAAGGTCTCCACCCGCATCATCCGCGACAACCAAGCGGTGTACGTGGAAGACCTCGCCGTTTCCGCCCTGGCGCGAACGAGGCTGGCCAAGTCCGTCCATGACGCCGGCTGGGGCGCGTTCGTGTCCATGCTGGAGTACAAGGCCGCCAAGCACGGCAGGCACTTCGGCATGATCGGCCGCTTCGTGCCTACATCCCGACGGTGCTCGGCGTGCGGACATATCGACGGACCCAAACCCCTTCATGTTCGCGACTGGACCTGCCCCCGGTGCGGGGCTGCCCACGAGCGCGACGAGAACGCCGCGATCAACACCCTGGCCGCCGGGCGGGCGGACAGGCTAAACGCCTGCGGAGCGCCGGTAGGACCGGGAGTGATCCCGGCACAGCGCGGTGAAACAGGAAGCCACCGCGTCGGCCCCCCGGCCGCACCCGGAGTCCCCGGCCGCAGAGCGGCCGGGGGGTACGTCAATTCCAGCCCTTGAGGATCTTGCGGAACTCGGCGCCGGCCGTCTTGGCCGCCTCCTCCGGGGTGGAAGCCCCGGTGATCGCCTTGGTGTACTCGACCTTCAGCGGCTCGAAGAGGGAGCCGTTCTCCGGGATCCAGGCGCGCTCGACGGCCTTGTCGACGGCCGGCTTGAAGAACTGGACCATCTCGCTGCCCTTGACGTCCGGCTGCTCGTAGGCGGCCGTGCGGGTGGGGAGCAGGCTCAGCTCCTTCGCGGACTGGACCTGGACCTCCTCGGAGGTCATGTACGCCACGAAGGCGTGTGCGGCGGCGGTGTTCTTGGAGCCGGCGTAGACCGCGAGGTCGTGGCCGCCCTGCGGGGAGCCCGCCTTGACCGAGCCGGCCGGGACCGGGGCGACGCCGAGGTTGGCCTTGTCCTTGAACTGGTCGCCCGCGTAGGTGTCGGCGACGGCCCAGGGGCCGTTGATCATCATCGCGGCCTCCCCGGACTTGAAGGCGGTCTGCATGTTCGTCCAGCCGTCGGTGGCGTTGGTGAGCGCCGCCCCGGAGGAGACCAGGTCGCGTGCGGCCTTGAACGCCTTGACGCCCGCCGCGTTGTCGACCGTGACCGTCTTGTTCTTGGCGTCGACCAGGTCGCCGCCCTCGCCGTAGATCAGCGGGAGGAACCAGTAGGAGTCGTCGCCGCGCAGGTAGAGGCCGGCCTTGCCGGTCTTGGCCTTGATGGCGGCGGCGGCGGTCTTGACCTCCTCCAGCGTGGTGGGGGGCTGGACGCCGGCGTCGGCGAGCATCTTCTTGTTGTAGAAGAGGCCGAGGGTGTCGATGACCTGCGGCACCGCGTAGGTCTTGCCCTCGTACTTGCCGCTGGCGGCGGCGGCCGGCAGGAACTCGGCGTCGACCTTCTTGACGGTCTCGGCCGGAACCTCGTCCAGGTACTGGAGGGAGGCGAAGTCGGCGACCCAGCCGACGTCGGCGCGGATCACGTCGGGGGCGTCGGAGCCGCTGCTGAACGCGTTCTTGACCTTGTTCTGCGCGTCGCCGTACGGGACATTGACGTACTTGACGGTGACCTTGGGGTGCTTCGCCGTGAACGCCTCGGCGATCTTCTGGAAGCTGGCCTTCTCGGCTTCGTTCGAGGTGTCCCACCACGTGACCGTGCCGGAGAGCTCCCCGCCCGCGTTGTCGCCGGCCGCATCCTTGCCGTCCGATGCGTCCCCGCCGCAAGCCGTCGCCGCGAGTGCCAGGGCCGCGACCAGCGCGGTGGCCGCTATGCCACGCCGCATATGAACTCCTTCGATGATCCCGGCCGCGTCCTCGCGGTCCCGAGTTGCCAGGAACGTAACAAGCCCGCAAGAAGTCCGAAAGAGCTTGCGGAAAATTTCTGCAAGACGAGCCGATCGTTACATCTGTGTGTCCGTACGGTTGCCGCAGCTTGCTGTTAGTTCGAGTCACCTTCGACCCCTCAGGCCCGCAACCAGGGGGCACGTGTACGCGTTGACCCCGATATGACCCACGAGTTGACGGCCGTCCAGCTTGCAAGCGCTTCCAGCAATGCCGACGCGCGGGGCGGCTGGTGGCGCGATGCCGTCATCTACCAGGTGTACGTACGGTCCTTCGCGGACAGTGGCGGCGACGGCGTCGGGGACCTGCGCGGGGTGCGCGAGCGTCTCCCGCACCTGGCCCGGCTCGGGGTCGACGCCGTGTGGCTCACCCCCTTCTACGTCTCCCCCCAGGCCGACGGCGGTTACGACGTCGCCGACTACCGGGCCGTCGACCCGCTCTTCGGTGACCTCGCCGACGCCGACGACCTCGTCCGGGGCGCGCACGCGCTGGGGCTGCGGGTCATCGTGGACGTGGTGCCGAACCACACCTCCGCGGAGCACCCGTGGTTCCGGGCCGCCCTCGCCGGGGACCGGGCCGCCCGCGCCCGGTACCTGTTCCGCCCGGGGCGCGGCGCGGACGGCTCCGAGCCCCCGAACGACTGGGAGTCCGTCTTCGGCGGGCCCGCCTGGACCCGGGTCGCGGACGGGGAGTGGTACCTGCACCTCTTCGCTCCCGAGCAGCCGGACCTGGACTGGGCGCATCCGGAGGTTCCGGCGGAGTTCGCCTCCGTCCTGCGGTTCTGGCTCGACCTGGGGGTCGACGGGTTCCGCGTGGACGTCGCCCACGGCATGGTGAAGGCCCCGGGGCTGCCGGACATCGGCCGCGGCGCCCAGGCCACCCTGATCGGCACCGAGCCGCTCCCCTTCTTCGACCAGGACGGGGTCCACGAGATCCACCGCTCCTGGCGCCGGCTCCTGGACTCCTACGCGGGCGACCGGATCGGGGTCGCCGAGGCGTGGGCCCCGACGTCCGAGCGGCTCGCGCTGTACGTCCGGCCCGACGAGATGCACCAGGCTTTCAACTTCCGCTTCCTGAACTGTCCGTGGGACACCACCGCGATGCGCACCGTGATCGACGAGTCCCTGGCGGCCACCGCCTCGGTGGGTGCTCCGACGACGTGGGTGCTGTCCAATCACGACGTGGTGCGGCACGTGACGCGGTACGGGGGCGGGGAGCGGGGTCTGGCGCGGGCGCGGGCGGCCGCGCTGCTGATGCTGGCGCTGCCCGGGTCGGCGTACGTCTACCAGGGCGAGGAGCTGGGGCTGCCCGAGGTCCTCGACCTGCCCGACGCCTCCCGCCGGGATCCGGCGTTCCACCGGGGCGCCGGGCAGGACGGGCTCCGCGACGGCTGCCGGGTACCGATCCCGTGGTCCGGTACGGAGCCCCCGTACGGTTTCGGGCCGGCCGGGAGCTGGCTGCCGCAGCCCGCCGGCTGGGGCGGGCTCAGCGTCGCGGCGCAGACCGGCGACCCGCACTCCACGCTGGAGCTGTACCGGGCCGCCCTGGAACTGCGCCGGGCGCTGCCGGGTCTGGGGGCGCCGGAGGGCGGGCGGTCCGGGGCGGGCGGCGACTCCGGGGACGCCGGCTGCGACGGGGACTACGGGGAATGGGAGGGCCCGGCCACCGGGATGCTGTGGCTGCCCGCGCCCGAGGGGGTCCTCCTCTTCACCCGGCCCGGGTTCGCCTGCACCCTCAACAGCCGGCCCGTTCCGGTCGAGCTCCCGGCGCCCGGCCGGCCCGTGCTCTCCAGCTCACCGGTGGGTACGGACGGCCGTACGGTGGTGCTGCCCCCGGACTCGTGCACCTGGTGGGCAATGTGACGTGCGACCGGTACAGTCCAATCCCGTGACCGCACGGCTAGCCGACATCGCAGCCCAGGCGGGGGTCAGCGAAGCCACAGTCAGCCGGGTCCTCAACGGCAAGCCCGGTGTGGCCGCAGGCACCCGCGAGTCCGTGCTGGCCGCGCTCGACGTCCTGGGCTACGAACGGCCCGTACGGCTGCGCCAGCGCAGCGCGGGCCTCGTCGGCCTGATAACTCCGGAGCTGGACAACCCCATCTTTCCGGCGCTCGCCCAGGTCATCGGGCAGGCGCTGACGCGGCAGGGGTACACGCCGGTGCTGGCCACGCAGACGCCCGGCGGGTCCACCGAGGACGAGCTGACCGAGATGCTGGTGGACCGCGGGGTCTCGGGGATCATCTTCGTCTCGGGGCTGCACGCCGACACCACGGCCGACATGGGCCGCTACGACCAGCTCCGCGGGCAGGGCGTCCCGTACGTCCTGATCAACGGGTTCTCCGACAAGGTGCGGGCCCCCTTCGTGTCGCCCGACGACCGGGCCGCGATGCAGCTGGCGGTGACGCACCTGGCCGCTCTGGGGCACACCCGGATCGGGCTGGCGGTCGGGCCGAAGCGGTTCGTGCCGGTGCTCCGCAAGATCGAGGGTTTCCGGCTCGGGATGAAGGAGCGCCTCGGGCTCGGGGAGGCGGAGGTCGAGGAGCTGGTGCAGCACTCCCTCTACACGCTGGAGGGCGGCCAGGCCGCCGCGGCCGCGCTGATCTCCCGCGGCTGCACGGCGGTGGTGTGCGCGAGCGACATGATGGCGCTCGGTGCGATCCGGGCGGCCCGGCAGCAGGGGCTGCGGGTGCCGCAGGACGTCTCGGTGGTCGGGTTCGACGACTCCCCCCTCATAGCGTTCACCGATCCGCCGCTGACCACGATCCGCCAGCCCGTGCTGGCGATGGGGCAGGCGGCGGTGCGGACGCTGCTGGAGGAGATCGGCGGTACGCCGGCCCCGCACAGCGAGTTCGTCTTCCTTCCGGAACTGGTGGTGCGCGGCTCCACCGCCTCGGGCCCGGGCCAGCACCGCAGGCCGTAGGGGCGCAGGCCGTAGGGGCGTCGTAGTCCCCAGGGCGGACCGGTGACCACCAAGACCGTCCCGAGGGATGATCGGAGCCGAGATCGCATCTGGCAGACTCTTGGCCCATGGGTGAAGCGAGCGTGACGACACTGGAAACCCGGACGGACGTCCCGGCGCCCAGCGCTGCCGGGGGGCAGGCTCCTCCGGTTCCCGAGCGCACCCTGCTGGAGCGGTTGCGGAGCCCGCGCCGCCCCCGGATCTGGTTCGAGATCCTGCTCATCGCGATCAGCTACTGGACGTACTCGCTGATCCGCAACGCCGTTCCCGAACAGAAGGCGGCGGCCCTGGCCAACGCCGACTGGATCTGGAACGTCGAGCGCGATCTCGGCATCGCCGTGGAGCAGTCCGTCAACCACGCCGTGAACTCGGTGACGTGGCTGATCGTGGGCATGAACTACTACTACGCGACGCTGCACTTCGTGGTGACCATCGGTGTGCTGGTGTGGATCTACCGTTTCCATCCCGGGCGTTACGCGGCCACCCGCATGGTCCTCTTCGCCACCACGGGCGTGGCCCTGGTCGGCTACTTCTTCTACCCGCTCGCGCCTCCCCGGCTGATGAACGGGCAGGACTTCATCGACACCGTGCTGGTCCACCACACCTGGGGCTCGATGGCCTCGGGGGACCTCAAGCACATGTCGAACCAGTACGCGGCGATGCCGTCCATGCACATAGGGTGGTCGCTCTGGTGCGGGCTGACGATCTTCGCGGTCGCCGCCGCCCCCTGGGCCCGGATCCTGGGCCTGCTCTACCCGACGGCGACCCTCGTCGTGATCGTGGCCACCGCCAACCACTTCTGGCTGGACGCCGTGGGCGGCCTGCTCTGCCTGGCCTTCGGCTACGCCGTCTCCCGCTCCTGGTACGGCGCCCTGCCGCACCGGCTGCCCCGCCACCCCGAGCACACCGACCGGCACCCGGCGGCGGCGGCGCTGCTGCACCGGTTCGGGCGCGCTTAGGGCGTCTCGTGCCGATCCTGCCGGGCCCGGCAGGCCGGCTCCTTCCCGGTCACACCTCCGCCGCGCGGTGGGTGGTCCGTCCCCCGGACATGGTGAGGCGTACGGGGGCCTCGGCCAGTTCGTCCACCCCGGCGGTGACCGGGTCGAGGGCGAAGGCCGTCAGGTCGGCCCGGCAGCCGGGCGCGATCCGGCCCGCCACCCGCTGTTCCCCCGCCGCGAGCGCGGCGTGCGAGGTCAGTCCTTCCAGCGCCATGAGCCCGGTCAGGGCGGGGCCCGCGGCGGCCGCGCCGAGGGGGCTGCGGGCGGTCACCAGGATCTGGCGGGCGTCGTAGTGGGCGATGGGCCAGTCCGAGCCGAGCGCGAGGACCGCGCCGGCGTCCCGCAGGTCCCGGCAGCGCCAGGCGTGCGAGGCCCGCTCCTCCCCCAGCCGCTTCGACCACTCGTCGGTGTGGTCGGCCCGGGTGTACGCGGTGTGCGGCGGCTGCATGGAGGCGATCACGCCGAGTTCCGCGAACCGGGCCAGCTGGTCGTCGGGGACGGTCTCGATGTGCTCGATCCGGTGCCGCGACCGGGCCGGTGCGCCGAGCGCGGCCACGGTGTCCAGGACGTGCCGGACGGCGGCGTCGCCGATGGCGTGGGTCGCGGTGCGGACGCCGGCGGCGTCCAGGACCCGTACGGCGCGGGCGTAGGCCGCGGGGTCGGGCCAGAAGGCCTCGGTGCCCTGGCCGTGGCAGTCGGCGTGATCGAGCCAGGCGGTGCCGCCCTCGACGGTGCCGTCCATGAAGAACTTCACGCCGCCGATCCGCCAGTGGCGGCCCGCGGTGCCCTGGAGGGCGATGAGTTCCGCGAGGTCGGCGTCGTCCGCGCCGGGCATGCACCAGGGGGCCAGGTTGAGGCGCAGCGGCAGGTCGCCCTCGTACTCGACGGTGGCGAGGAGGGCCGGTACGTCGCCGTCGCCGAGGTCCATGACGTGCGCGCCGGTGAGGCCGGTGGCGGCCATGGAACCGAGCAGCTCGACGAGCCGGGTCCGGCGCTCGCCGTGCGAGGGCTTGGGGACGAGGTTGCCGACGAGGGCCATCGCGGCGTGCTCGACGAGGTGGCCGGTGGGGCGGCCGTCGGCGTTGCAGACGATCTCGGAACGCTGGGCGAAGGTGCGGGGGCCGGTGATCCCGGCGGCGGTCAGGGCGGCGCCGGAGACGAGGGCGGAGTGGCCGTCGTAGAGGCGCAGGAAGGCGGGGGCTCCGGCGAGGGCCTCCTCGATCAGTGCCCGGTCGACGGGGAGCCCGCCGAAGGCGTTGTGGTCGAGCCCGTGGCCGGTGACCCAGCCGCCGGGGCCCCGGCCGGCGGTGCGCAGGGCGGCCCGGAGCTGGTCGGGGTCGCGGACGGCGGAGAGGTCGGTGCCTTCCGCCATCTCGATGCCCCAGACGGGGTGGCTGTGGGCGTCGGTGAGGCCGGGGGTGAGGGTGGCGCCGTGGAGGTCGATCACCTCGGTGGCGGGGCCGAGCCAGTCGCGTACGTCCGTCGCGTCGCCGACGGCCGTGATCTCGCCGCCGCGGACGGCTACCGCGCGGGCTTCGGGGCGGCCGGGGTCGAGGGTGCGGACGCGGGCTCCGGTGAGGACGGTGTCGGCAGCGGGCACGGCGTTTCTTCTCCTTGGGTGGCGGGGACGGCTTCGGGTTCCGCTGCGAAGCGGGCGTACACCTCGGGGCGGCGGGTCCCCAGCCACTGGGCGAGGGCGAGGCCGGCGAGGAAGACGGCGGGGACCAGGGTGACGAGGACGGTGTTGACGGTGGTGGAGGCCGCGGTGAACAGGCCGACCTTGGAGACGACCAGGCAGATCGCCACGGCGAGCAGCACGGCGGCCGTGACGGGGGCGACGGCCGTCCGCCAGGGTCCCTCGTCGTGGGGGACCCGCCGGAAGTAGACGGGTACGGCGATGGCGGTGAGCAGCATCAGGGCCATGAGGGCGATCATGCCCGGCGTGTTCACCCAGAGCAGCAGTTGCCGGTACGGGTCGGCTCCGGCGAGGGCGAAGGCCAGGACGATGGCCGCGCCGAGGACGGTCTGGACGAGGCCGGCGAGGTACGGGGAGCCGTGGCGGGGGTGGACGCGGCCGAGGGCGGCGGGCAGGACGCCCTCCTCGGAGAGGGCGAGCGCGTAGCGGTTGATGGCGTTGTGGAAGGCCAGGAGGGAGGCGAGGACGCTGGTGACGATGAAGACGTGCATCAGGTCCGCCGCCCAGGGGCCGACGTAGGTGGTGATCGCGGCGAAGAAGAGGCCGCCGGGGTCCTCGGCGGCGGCGGCGACCACGTCCTCGGCGCCGATTGCCTGGATGACGGTCCAGACGACGAAGGCGTAGAAGAGGCCGAGGAAGGCGACGGCGATGTAGGTGGCGCGCGGGACGGTGCGGTCGGGGTCGCGGGCCTCGCGGCGGTAGATGACGGTCGACTCGAAGCCGGTGAAGGCGGCGAACGCGAAGGCCAGTACGGCGGCGGTGCCGGGCACGAGGACCGCGCCGGGGGCGAAGGAGCCGGCGGAGAGGCCGTGGGCGCCGCCTTTGAGGAGGACTCCGGCGGCGAGCAGGACGAGGATCCCGGTCTCGGCGACGAGCAGCAGTCCGAGCAGCTTGGCGCCGAAGTCGATGGAACGGTAGCCGCCGTACCAGACGAGCAGGAGGCCGGCGAGGGAGACGGGCAGCCAGGGGACGTCGAGGCCGCCGAGGGCGTGGGCGGTGTCGGCGGTGGTGGTGCCGAGGAGGCCGTAGACGCCGATCTCCATGCCGTTGTAGCCGATGAGGGCGAGCAGGGCGGCGCCGATGCCCACGCGCTTGCCGAGGCCGCGGGTGATGAAGGCGTAGAAGGCGCCGCCGTTGCGGACGTGGCGGCCCATGGTGGTGAAGCCGACGGCGAAGACGGCGAGGGTGAGGCCGGCGAGGAGGTAGCCGGCGGGGGCGCCGATGCCGCCGAGGAGGATCGCGACGGGGGCGACGCCGGCCATGACGGTGAGCGGGGCGGCGGCGGAGACGACGAAGAAGGAGATGTCGGCGGTCCCGAGGGCGCCCGTGCGGAGGGCGCCGGGGGCGGAGGCGGGGGCGCCGGGGGTGCGGCCGGGTCCGGCTCCGGGTTCCGGTCCGGGTCCGGGACCGGCGGTTCTGGACACTGGTGGCTCTGGCGTTTCAGGCATGCGCACTGCACCCTTCTGCGAACGGCAGGCGGCGGGAGGACAAAACCTAAAGGCTTTCGGTTCGCGGCAATGCAGCCTCCGGTTTCGGCGTACGGGAAGACCTCACGGTGGGAGAAACCGATGGCACGGCCGCGCACCCCCCTCCTCGACCGGGAGCGGATCGCCGCGACCGCACTGCAACTGGTCGCGGAACAGGGGGAATTCAGCGTTCCGCAGATCGCCCGCGCGCTCGGCGTGCAGACCGCCTCGCTGTATCACCACGTGGACGGCCGGGCGGGCGTCGTGGAGCTGGTGCGCGAGCTGGTCAGCGAGGGGATCGCCGGCGAGGCTCTCGCCCTGACCCCCTGGGACCGGGCCCTGGAGGAGTGGGCGCGCTCCTACCGGGCCGCCTTCGCCGCCTACCCGCGGGCGATCCCGCTGCTGATGACCACGCCCGTACGGGCCCCCCGGGTGCTCGCGCACTACGAGCACGCGGTGGAACTGCTGCTGGCCGCCGGATTCCCCGTGGAACGGGTCATGCCGCTGCTCACCGGCCTGGAGAACCTGGTCCTGGGCTCGGCGCTCGACCTGGCCGCCCCGGAGGCCATGTGGGAGCCGACGCCCCAGACCCCGCTGCTGGCCGGGGCCCTGGCCGCGGGCGGCCCCGGGCGCGCGGACGCCGCCTTCGACCTGGCCCTGGCGGGCTTCCTCGCGTACGCGCGTGCCCTGCTGGGCGGAACGGAGACAGGACCGGCCTAGGGTCGTCGTCCAACTCGCTCCTGCCGTGCGGACGTACGCAACGGCCGCGACGACACCCCCGCGCGCTCAAGTCGGCGACGGCCAGGGCTCGTTGCCGTCGGGACCATCAGGTAGATTCCGACAAAATGTTTTCCATTCCGACGGGGCTGACGTGTTAGAGCTGACGGGGAGCGGGGCCGGGCCGCTGGAGGCGGGGGATCCCCGCCGGATCGGGTCGATCCCGCTGGCGGGCCGGCTCGGGGCGGGCGGGATGGGGCGGGTGTACCTCGGTGTGCGGGACGGCAGGTACGTCGCCGTCAAGCAGCTGCTGGCCTCGGTCGTCGGCGAGGACGAGGACTTCGTACGCCGCTTCGGCCACGAGCTGGACAACCTGGCCCGCCTGCCCGAGGGAGCGACGGCGCCGCTGCTCGACAGCGACCGCACGGCCCGGCCGCCGTGGTTCGCCACCGCGTACGTCCCCGGGATCACCCTGAAGGAGGCCGTCGATCTGCACCGCGGCCCGCTGCCCGCCCACGCCCTGTGGCTGCTCCTGCGGGAGGCGGCCGCGAGCCTCGCCGCGGTGCACGCGCTCGGCATGGTGCACCGGGACCTGAAGCCGTCCAACGTCATGCTGACCCTCGACGGCCTCACCCTGATCGACTTCGGTGTCGCCCGGGTCGCCGAGCAGAGCCAGCTGACCAGGACCGGCATGGTGGTGGGGACGCCCGCCTACATGGCACCGGAGCAGGCCTCGGGCAAGCGGCGGCTGAGCGGCGCCACCGACGTGTTCGCGCTGGGGTCGGTCCTCGCGTACGCGGCGTGCGGGCAGCCCCCGTTCGGCGACGAGTCGGGGCACGGCGTGCTGTACCGGATCGTCCACGAGCAGCCCGACCTGGATCCGCTGCGGGAGCTGGAGCCGGCGCTCGCCGACCTCGTGGCGACCTGCCTCGACAAGGACCCCGGAAACCGTCCCACCGCCGCCGGACTGCTGGAACGGGCCTCGCGGCTGGGCCCGTTCGCCACCCCGTTGTGGCCGGCGGCCATCACCGAGCGGCTGTCCGAGCGGGCCGCGTTCGCCGCGGACGTGCGGGAGGCCGACGTGCCGACGCTCCCGCTGGCCGCGGGGGCGCCTGAGGCGGGAGCGACGTCGGGGCCCGCGCCCGCACCCGAGGCGGCGGCCGGGCCCGTGACCGCCCGGGAGCGGCCGGAGCGCAGCCGCCGTACCCGCGTGTTCCTGGCCGTCGTACCGGTCGTCGTGGTCGCCGGCGGTACGACGCTCGCCCTCCAGCTCCTGCCGCACACGACCGAGCTGCGGTCCGGACCGCAGGGCACCGCGCCCGCCTCGGCACCCGCCGATCCGGCGGCGGCGACGGCCGCCGGCAGCCCGTCGGGGGCGGTTCCCCCGGGGCAGTCCCCGGCGGGGGCCCCGCCGGGGGATCCCGTACCGGACGGCGGTCAGGGCGGCGCGGGGACGAGCGCCGGCCCGGGCACCGCCCAGCCCCCGGCCGCCGGGGCCGCAGGCGGCGCCGGCACGAGCGCCGGCGCGGGGAACGGGGGCGGCGGCAACGGCGCCGGGAACTCCGGCACCCCCGGCGTCCCGCCGGGCGGCGGCAACCCCCCGCCCGCCAGCGCCCCGGCGCCCAAGCCCACCGGCGGCGGCGTGAAGCCGACGACCGCCCCGCCCCCCGCGTCCGGCACCCACAGCTACCGCAACGGCAACAACGGCCGGTGCATCACCCAGGTCTTCGGCTCCTCGGACCACGGCAGCTGCTCGGACTCCACCGCCCGCTGGACCGTGAAGGGCGCGTCGGGCGGCGCCTTCAAGCTGGCCAACGCCCAGACCGGCCAGTGCCTGTACTCGAACGGGCTGAACCAGGCCGTCTTCGTCGGCGACTGCGCCCAGGACATCGGCCGGCTGTGGCGTTCGGGCGCGGGCGGCACCCTGGTGAGCGGCCTCGGCGGGGGCTGCCTCGACCTGGGCATGAGCAGCGGCCTGGTCACGGCGAACTGCGGCGGCCAGGCCTCACAACGCTGGACGAGCCAGGGCTGACCCGAGGACCACCGGCACCACCGTCCCCTGCTCCGGGGCCCTGTTCACCGGGTCTGGCTTTCCGCGTTCCGGTGGACTGAACGGCGGTCGGGCACGACGTCAAACCCTTTCAACAACCTAGGGAAATGACCTCTCCCAACCAAACCCCGCTTCGCTCACTCGGTCGGGTGAACGAAGCCAACGTGGGTGGCGCATATGCCAGTTCGGGGTGCAGGCTCAGCCTCGACAACCCCAGACATGCGAACGGCCCCCGAACGGGACTGCAATCCCGCCGAGGGCCTCACCGCTCAGGAAGTAAGGGTCTTCCCGTGGCTGAACAGCAGCTTAGCGCGCCCCCGCGCGCTCCGTACGGCATTCCGAGGCCCGGTGTCATGCACGAGAAAGACCGCCACCCCGAGCGTTACGTCACGATCGGCAACCATCTCGCCCAGCACCGCGAGTTGAGCCTGACGGCGATCGGCCTGTCCGCCCACATCCAGTCCCTGCCCACCGGTGCCGACGTCTCCATCAAGGCCCTGGCGCGGCGCTTCTCGGAGGGCGAGACCCGCATCGCCGCCGCGCTGCGCGAGCTGGAGGCGCACGGCTACCTGTCCCGCACCCGGGAGCGACTGCCGTCCGGGCAGGTCGTCACCCGCACGGTGTCGTACAACAACCCGCCCGCCGCGCGGCTGAGGAAGGCGGAGGCCGCCCTCGGCCGGGGCCCCGGCCGGGAGTCGGCGCCGAGCGCGTCCCCGTCCACACCGCCGCCACCGCCGGGCCCGGTTCCGGCTTTGGCGGCTGTGGCCGCGGCTCCGCCCGCCGCGGGCCCGGCCGCCGTCCCGGCCCCTGACGCGGAACCCGAAGCGGAGCCCGAACCAGCGCCCCCGGCGGCGCACCCCCGGGCCCGGAGCGGGCCCCGCCCGGCCTTCGGGCCGGTTCCCGCCGAGCACCGGGAGGGGGCCGAGCTGCTCGTCCGGCTGCGGCTGCGGGACCCCCGGCTGCTGCTCTCGGAGCGCGACGTGGCACGGCTCGCGCCCGCCGTGACCGTCTGGCTGGAGCGCGGCGTGACCCCGGCCGCCGTCAGCGGCACCCTGGCGGGCTGCCTCCCGGCGGAGCCGATCCGTTCGCCCGCCGGGCTGCTGGCGCACCGGCTCGCGGAGCTGCGGCCGCCCCACCTGGCGCGGCACGCGCCGGGCCCCCGGCATCCGGACCGGGTGGTCCAGCCGTTCCAGACCTGCGACGGCTGCGACCGCGCGTTCCGCGGCGCGTCTCCGGGCCACTGCCCGGGCTGCACCGCCTCAGCGGCGCAAACGGCCGAAGCGGCGCAAGCGGCCGAGTCCGCCCGGGCCGCCGAGTCCGCCGGAGCCGACGCGGCCTTCCCGGCGCCGACGGCGGCGGCCTGACCCCGGCGGGCGTCCGGGGGCGCCCGTCAGCCGCTGTAGAACAGCTCGTCCACGACCGCCCGCGCCCGGCGGGTGATGCGCCGGTAGTCGTCCAGCATCTCGCCGGCCGTCCCCTCGGCGTAGCCCAGGTAGCGGCCCACCGCCCCCAGTTCGCGGGCCTCCGTGGGGAAGGTGTCCCCCGCGCGGCCGCGGACCAGCATCACGGCGTTGCGGACGCGGGTGGCCAGCACCCACGCCTCGTCGAGGATCTGCGCCTCCTCGGTGGGGATCAGCCCGGCCGCGTGGGCGGCGGCCAGCGCGTCACGGGTGCGGGTGGTGCGCAGGCCCGGTTCGGCCCAGGCGTGCCGCATCTGGATCAGCTGGACGGTCCACTCGACGTCGCTGAGGCCGCCGCGGCCGAGCTTGGTGTGCAGGGTCGAGTCGGCGCCGCGCGGCATCCGCTCCGACTCCATGCGGGCCTTGAGCCGGCGGATCTCCCGTACGGCGTCCTCCCCGAGGCCCTCCACCGGGTAGCGCAGCGGGTCGATCAGCTCGATGAAGCGGCGGCCCAGCTCCTCGTCGCCCGCGACGGGCTGGGCGCGCAGCAGAGCCTGGCTCTCCCAGGTCAGGGACCAGCGGCGGTAGTAGGCGGCGTACGAGGCGATGGTGCGGACCAGCGGCCCGGAGCGGCCTTCGGGGCGCAGGTCGGCGTCGATGAGCAGCGGCGGGTCCGCGGTGGGGAGCTGGAGCAGCCTGCGCATCTCGGAGATGACGGTCTGGGCGGCCTTCGCGGCCTCCTGCTCGTCGACGCCCGCGCGGGGTTCGTGGACGAACAGGACGTCGGCGTCGGAGCCGTAGCCGAGCTCGTGGCCGCCGAAGCGGCCGACGCCGATGACGGCGAAGCGGGTGGGGAGGGTGTCTCCCCAGTGGTCCTGGACGGCGGCGCGCAGGGCGCCGGCGATGGTCGCGGCCGTCAGGTCGGAGACGGCGCCGCCGACCCGGTCGACGAGGGCTCCGTGGTCCTCTTCGGCCGGTTTGTCCTCCGTACCGTACGAGCCGATGATGTCGGCGGCCGTGGTGCGGAACAGCTCGCGGCGCCGGACCCCGCGGGCGGCGGCGACCCCGGCCTCGGGGGTCGCGGCCCGGCCGACGGCGGCGAGCACCTCCTGCTCCAGGGCCTCGTGCGTACGGGGCTGGAGGCCCTCGTGGTCGCCGAGCAGGGCGACGGCCTCGGGCGCGCGCAGCAGCAGGTCGGGCGCGAGGCGGCCGGCGGACAGGACCCGGGCGAGGTTCTCGGCGGCGGCGCCCTCGTCGCGCAGCAGCCGCAGGTACCAGGGGGTCTTGCCGAGGGCGTCGGAGACCTTGCGGAAGTTCAGCAGGCCCGCGTCCGGGTCGGCGGAGTCGGCGAACCAGCCCAGCATCACGGGCAGCAGGGTGCGCTGGATGGCGGCCTTGCGGGTGACGCCGGAGGAGAGGGCCTCCAGGTGGCGCAGGGCCGCGACCGGGTCGGCGTACCCGAGGGCTTCGAGGCGCTGGCCGGCGGCGCGCGGGGAGAGCCGGGTCTCGCCGGGGGTGAGCTGGGCGACGGCGTCCAGCAGCGGCCGGTAGAACAGCTTCTCGTGCAGGCGGCGGACCACGGAGGCGTGCCGGCGCCACGCCTTGTTCAGCTCGGCGACGGGTTCGGTGCGCAGGCCCATGGAGCGGCCCAGGCGCCGCAGGTCGGCCTCGTCCTCGGGGACGAGGTGGGTGCGGCGCAGCCGGTAGAGCTGGATGCGGTGTTCCATGGCGCGCAGGAAGCGGTACGCGTCGTTCAGCTGGGCGGCGTCGGCGCGGCCGACGTAGCCGCCGGCGGCGAGGGCGTGCAGGGCGTCGAGGGTGGAGCCGGAGTGCAGGGTGGCGTCGCTGCGGCCGTGCACGAGCTGGAGCAGCTGGACGGCGAACTCGACGTCGCGCAGGCCGCCGGGGCCGAGCTTGAGCTCGCGGTCGACCTGGGCGGCGGGGATGTTGTCGACGACGCGGCGGCGCATCTTCTGGACGTCGGGGACGAAGTTCTCGCGTTCGGCGGCCTGCCAGACGAGGGGGCTTATGGCCTCGATGTACTCGGCGCCGAGCGTCTCGTCGCCGGCGACGGCGCGCGCCTTCAGGAGGGCCTGGAACTCCCAGGTCTTGGCCCAGCGCTGGTAGTAGGCGAGGTGGGAGGCGAGCGTGCGGACGAGCGGTCCGTTCCGGCCCTCGGGGCGGAGGTTGGCGTCGACGGGCCAGATGGTGCCCTCGACGGTGGTCTCGGAGCAGATCCGCATGAGGTGGGAGGCGAGGCGGGTGGCGGCCTGGACGGCCTTGCCCTCGTCGGCGCCGTCGGCGCTGTCCCCGACGAAGATGACGTCGACGTCGGAGACGTAGTTCAGCTCGTTGCCGCCGCACTTGCCCATCGCGATGACGGCGAGCCGGCACCGGGCCGCGTCCTCGGGGGCGGCCGCGGAGGCGATGCGCAGGGCCGCGCGGAGGGTGGCGGTGGCGAGGTCGGCCAGCTCGGCGGCGGTCTGGGCGACGTCGGTGGTGCCGCACACGTCGCGGGCGGCGATCGACAGCAGGCAGCGGCGGTAGGAGACGCGCAGCTGGACGGGGTCGTGGGCGTCGGCCAGGCCCTGCTCGAACTCGGGCAGCCCGGGGTGCAGGTCGGCGGCCTCGTACGTGACGAGCGACCGCCAGTCGCGGGGGTGGCGGGCGAGGTGGTCGCCGAGCGCCTCGGAGGCGCCGAGCACGCCGAGGAGACGGTCGCGGAGCGGCTTGGCGCTGACGAGGGTGTCGAGGAGGACGGGCCGGTCCTCCTCGGTCTGCGCCTCCGCGAGCCGGACCAGCCCGAGGAGGGCGAGGTCGGGGTCGGCGGTCGCGCCGAGGGCGTCGAGGAGGACCGGATCGGTCCGTACGGAGGCCAGCGCGTCGGCGTCGAGGAGCCGGGCCGCGGTGGAGGGGTCGGTGAAACCGCTGCGCAGCAGCCTGATGAAGGTGCTGCTCCTGCGTCCCGGGACTGTCATCCCGTGGCCTCCCGCGGTCGTCGCCGCCACTGCCCTGGCGTGCCTGTCGTGCCGGTTGTCCCTGGGGGGAGCCTATCCGGAGCAGGCGTTCGACTCACCGACTCGCCGACTCGCCGACTCACGCGGGGCGACACGGGGCGGCACCCGGTCATCCCGCGAGGTGCCGGGCGGGGCCGGGGGCCGGGGCGGCCCGTGGGGGCCACGCGGCCCCTGGGGGCCGCCGGGGACGGGGCCGCCGGAGGACGGGGCCGCCGCCGGGGCCCGGGGGGCGTCGCCGGGAGTTGTCCCAGAGTTCCGCGGACGGCCGCGGGAAGCGCACCTCGGACGGCCGGTCGTCTCGCAAGGTTTCCCGAACAGCCGCAGCCAACAGGGCTGGCGGCGAACCAAGTTCCCGATATCGGCCTCTCCCTTACTGCCGGCGGTTGCCCCCGCCCGGACCGAACCCGAGGCGTGACCATGCCGAATCCGAGGCCGACCCCGAGGCGGACACCGATGCCGAGCCCGAATCCGAGCCCGATACCCGGGCCACGGCAGATGCCCGAGCCCGGCCGGATACCCGGGCCGAGGCCGGAGCCGGTGCCCGCGCCGGGGACAGGGCCCGTACCCCGGTCGGGGCCGGAGCCCGCAGCCGGGACCGCACCGGCGCCCGGGCCGCAGCCCGCAGACACACCCGGGTCAGGTTCCGGGCCCGAGCCCGGGGCGACGCCCGCCCCCGGGGTGGTGTCCGTAGCCCGGGCGGTGTCCGTAGCCCGGGCGGTGTCCGTAGCCCGGGCGGGGCTCGGGCGGGCGGCCTCGGGCGGGGCCCGGTCGCGGGGCCCCGTACGCCGGCGCGTCCGGCTCGGCGTGGTGCTCCTCGCGCTCACCGCCGGCGCCACCGAGGTCCTCTCCGTGGCGTCCGGCCGGCAGACACCGGCCGGGGCCGCCCAGGAGCGGGGCCCGGCCGCGCTCCCCGCCAGCACCACGGGCGGCTCGGTCGTCCAGATCGTCGCCCACCCCGACGACGACCTGTTCTTCATGAACCCCGACCTGAGCCGTTCCCTGCTGGCCGGCACCCCGGTGACCACCGCGTACCTCACCTCCGGGGAGTCCGACGGCCGCAACGCGGCGAACGGCAGGCACCTCAAGGACCCCGAACAGCCCGCCGACCGCGCCCACTACGCGGAAGCCCGGCAGAACGGCATCCGTGCCGCGTACGCCCAGATGGCCACCGGCGACCGCACCGGCACGTGGCGCCGTACGGTCGTGCCCACCGACGGCGGCGGCCGGGCCGAGATCGACGTCCTCATCGCGAAACCGCAGGTCAACCTGGTGTGGCTGCAACTGCGCGAGGCCCGCAGCCCCACCGGGGACAACCCCGACAGCCTGCGCGGCCTGTGGGACGGCCGGATACCGGCGCTGGGATCCCAGCTCGCCTCCGGCACGCCCGTCCGGGAGCCGTCCGTGTACACGAAGGACCAGGCGGTGCGGGCGATAGCCGGGGTCCTGGAGCGGTACCGGCCGACGACGATACGGATGCAGGACCCGACCCCGGGCCGGTATCCGGAGACCGGCCGCTACACCGACCACCAGGACCACATGTACGGGGCGCGCTTCGCGCAGGCCGCGGCCGCCGCGTACGCGCAGCGGGTGCGGGACCGCCCGGCGTTCACGGTCCAGAACTACCTCGGCTACCACAACGGCACTCTCCCGCACGCGCTGGACCCGCAGACGGCCGCGACGAAGACCGGCTTCCTGAAGACGTACGCCTGGCTGGACCGCGAGAACCACTGCGGCAGCCCCTCCGGGTGCGGCGACCGCAAGGTCGCGGGCAGCCCCACCGGGCGCGACTGGGCCCAGTCGCTGCGCTACACCCGCGCCGACCACACCTCCTGGCTGACCGAGGGCACGCCGGGCCGCCTGTGGGCGTTCGCCACCCTGGACGGCCGGACCGCGTACTGGACCCGGTCCCCCGGCGGCGCGTGGGCCGGGCCCGTCCTCCTCCCGGGCACCGGCATCGACCCCGGGGCCACGAGCGTCCGGCTGCCCGGCGGCCGGATCGCGGTCCTGGCCACCCGTACGGACCTCGGCGCGGGCCCGGCCGGCTACCGGCGCGAGGTCGTGTACGCCGACCAGTCCGCCCCCGACGGGCCGTTCGGGCCGTGGCGCTCGCTCGGCACCCCCGAGACCGCCGACGAGGACGGCACCTCGGCGATCAGCGCGCCCGCGGCGGCCGTGGACGCCGACGGCCGCCTCACGGTCTACCTCCGCGACGCGGACCGCACCCTGCGCGCCACCGCCCAGCAGCCGGACGGCGGCTTCTCGCCGTGGCGGCGCCTGGGCGGCCGCGACCTCCAGGGCGATCCGGTGGCGGTGGCCGACTCCGCCGGGCGGCTCCACGTGTACGCCACCACCGCCACCTCCGTCACCGCCTGGACGCGGCGCACCCCGGACTCACCCCTGTCCGGCCCGTTCCCGACGGGCCTGCCCGCGACGACGGTCCCGCTGTCGGCGGCCCCGGACGGCGCGGGCGTCCGGCTCTACTTCCGCCGCCCCGACTCGGGGGTCGTCCGCAGCGCCCTGGTCACGGCGGGCCCGGCGGCGCCGCGGGTCTCCCACCTCGCGGAGGCCGGCGGGCGGGCCGGGTACGGCGCGGTGGGCGTGGCGGGCCGCCACCTGGCGGGCCGCGCCGGCACAGGCACGGCCGCCGGCACGGACCCCGGCGGCCCGCCGGCCTGGGCGGAGTCCCGGCTGCTGTACGCGGGCGCCCCGGCCGCGGTCCTGGAACCCACCGGCGCCACGACGACGGCGGTCCTCGGCCTGGACGCCCGCCTGCACGTCACGACGACCCCCGCGGGCCGCTCCCCCACCCCGCCCGCCTGGCATCCGGCGACCGGCTGAAGCGGGGGCCGGCCGCGGTCTCGGGCTCAGGCCACCAGGTCCGCGTACAGGATGATGTTGTCGGGGCGGTGGCCGTCGGTGAGGGCTCCGCCGCAGGTGATCACGCGGAGTTCGGGCCGGGCGGTGTCGCCGTAGACCTTCTCGGTCGGGAACGTCTTCTTGTCGACCTGCTCCACCTCGCGCACACGGAACTCGGCCTTCCGGCCGTCGGCGCGCTCCACCTCGACGACGTCGCCCGTGTGGACCCGGGCCACGTCCTTGAGCACCGCCGGGCCGCGCACGGTGTCGAAGTGCCCGATGAGGACGGCCGGTCCGGTCTCGCCGGGGGCCGGGCCCTTGCCGTACCAGCCGATGCGGTCGGCCTCGGGTACCGCGGGCACCTCCACGGATCCGTCGGCGTTGAGGCCGAGTTCGAGCACGGGGCCCGTGTCGACGCCCGCCGCGGGGATGCGTACGCGGACCGGCTCCGAGCGCGGCAGGGGCGCGGCGGCCGCCTCCGGTGCGGGGCGGCTGTCGGCCCGTACGTTCGGATCGGGCGCCGCGGACGTGCCGGGGGCGGACGGGCCGGCGGCGGGCGCGGCCTGCGGGGCGCAGGCCGCCGCGGTGGAGGCGGCGGTGACGGCGAGCAGAAGGGCGGCGACGGCACGGGCGGACCTGGCGGCACGGGTGCCAGGGGCGGGGCGGGTGTTACGGGCGGGGCGGGTGTTACGGGCGGGGCGGATACGCGGCATACGGGAACTCCCGCGGGAGGGGCGGAAGACCGCACCCCGCGGAGGGGGTGCGGCGTCGGCGGCGACGGGTGGGGCGGTGCTGCTGTGAACAATGTACGGATCTTGATTGCGGGAACGGTCCCCTCCCTGTCCCAGCCCTGTGACAGCCCCCCGCTCACCGGGCCGGCCGGCCCGGGGCCGACGCCCCCGGGCCGGTGAAACGCCTACGGGCCGGCGGTCGTCGACCGTCGGCCCGTAGGGGTGGAGCGTGCCCGGTGGGGTGCCGGGCTGCCGTTACAGCACCGGCATCATCTTGCGGAGTTCGAAGGCCGTGACCTCGCTCCGGTATTCCTCCCACTCCTGCTTCTTGTTGCGCAGGAAGAAGTCGAAGACGTGCTCGCCCAGGGTTTCCGCGACCAGTTCGCTGCGCTCCATCAGGGAGATGGCCTCCCCGAGGTTTTGCGGGAGGGGTTCGATGCCCATCGCGCGGCGTTCCGCGTCCGAGAGGGCCCAGACGTCGTCGTCGGCGCCCGCCGGGAGTTCGTAGCCCTCCTCGATGCCCTTCAGGCCGGCCGCCAGGAGGACGGCGTACGTCAGGTACGGGTTGGCGCCCGAGTCGATCGAGCGGACTTCCACGCGGGAGGAGCCCGTCTTGCCCGGCTTGTACATCGGGACGCGGATCAGGGCCGAGCGGTTGTTGTGGCCCCAGCAGATGTACGAGGGGGCCTCGCCGCCGGAGCCTGCGGTGCGGGAGGAGCCGCCCCAGATGCGCTTGTAGGAGTTGACCCACTGGTTGGTCACCGCGGCCGTCTCGGCGGCGTGCCGCAGCAGGCCCGCGATGAAGGAGCGGCCGACCTTGGAGAGCTGGTACTCGGCGCCCGACTCGTAGAACGCATTGCGGTCGCCCTCGAAGAGGGACAGGTGCGTGTGCATGCCCGAGCCCGGGTACTCCGAGAAGGGCTTCGGCATGAACGTGGCCTGGACGCCCTGCTCCAGGGCGACCTGCTTCATGACCAGGCGGAAGGTCATGATGTTGTCGGCCGTGGACAGCGCGTCCGCGTAGCGCAGGTCGATCTCCTGCTGGCCCGGGGCGCCCTCGTGGTGGCTGAACTCCACCGAGATGCCCATCGATTCGAGCATCGTGATCGCCTGGCGGCGGAAGTCCATGCCCACGTTCTGCGGAGTGTGGTCGAAATAGCCGGAGTTGTCAGCCGGGACCGGGCGGGAGCCGTCCAGCGGCTTGTCCTTCAGCAGGAAGAACTCGATCTCCGGGTGGGTGTAGAAGGTGAAGCCCAGGTCGGAGGTCTTGGCCAGGATGCGCTTGAGGACGTAGCGCGGGTCCGCGAAGGACGGCGAGCCGTCCGGCATGAGGATGTCGCAGAACATCCGGGCGGTCCCGGGGGCCTCCGCGCGCCACGGCAGTATCTGGAAGGTGCTCGGGTCCGGCTTGGCGATCATGTCGGACTCGTAGACCCGGGCGAAGCCCTCGATCGCGGAGCCGTCGAAACCGATGCCCTCGTCGAAGGCCTGCTCCAGTTCGGCCGGGGCGACCGCGACGGACTTCAGAAAGCCCAGTACATCGGTGAACCACAGGCGCACGAAGCGGATGTCGCGCTCCTCGAGCGTCCGGAGGACGAATTCCTGCTGCTTGTCCATGCCTTCATCCTCGCAGTTCAGACGGCCTGTGCACCACCGCCCCGGGGGCCGGGGGCACAGAGGGGCCGGCCCAGTATCGCCAGCGGTGGTTTCCGCCACATTACGCACCCGCCAAAGCCCGCGGCACCCCCGCACTGACCGTGGAGCCGTCATGAGCATTACCATCTGCGCCCATGGGGGGCCGGGAGCACACGCGGGCGGGGCGTCAGGTACGCCCCGTCCCTCGGCGTGCCTTCCTCCTGACGGCCCTGGGCCTGCTCGTCGGCGCGCTGTTCCTGTGCGCGCGCCCCGGTGAGGTGTCCGTCCCCGGGGCGGCGCCGGAGCACGGGACGCACGCCGTCTGCACCTCCCCGTACGAGCTGCCCGGCTGCTCGCCCCTCGCGCACGTCGTCCCGGCCGTACTGCCCGTGCCCCCGCCCGCCGTCGTCCTGCACGCCGGCGGGCCGCCCGCCGCGCCCGCGGCGGCCGCGCGGGGGCTGGTCAGGCCGCCGCGGGCGCTGGCGCGCGCCCCCGACCTGCATGCCCTCCAAGTGCTGCGGACCTGACGGGTCCGGTTTTCGCGTCCACCCACCCCCCTCAGCAGAAGGAACCAGGGCACACCATGGCCAGCCAGCCCCGCAGGTCCGACCGGACCTCAGAGAACCAGTCCCGCCAGGCGCGCATAGCCCAGATGCGCCGGGCCGACAAAGCGCGCGACCGGCGCAACAAGGCCATCGCGATCACCGCCTCCGCCGTCGTCGTCGTCGGACTCGTCGGCTTCGGATCGTGGGTGCTGATCGACCGGCAGGAGGCGCAGCAGCGCGCGCAGGACAAGGCCGCCGCCGCCCGCAAGGCGCCGGTCGACGGCGAGCAGACCTGGGAGGCCAAGAACCTCGGCCGCAACCACGTCGAGACCCCGGTGAAGTACGAAATGAACCCGCCGGTGGGCGGCGACCACCACCCCCGCTGGATGAACTGCAACGGCGACGTCTACAAGAACCCGCTGCCCGAGGTGAACGCCGTGCACTCGCTGGAGCACGGCGCGGTCTGGGTGACGTACAACGAGAAGGCCGCCCAGGGCGACGTGGACAAGCTCGCCGGGACGGTGGCCAAAACCCCGTACACGCTGATGAGCCCGGTCAAGGAGCAGGCCGGCGCGATCATGCTCAGCGCGTGGGGCAAGCAGCTCACGGTGGAGAAGGCGGACGACCCCCGGGTCGCGCAGTTCTTCACCAAGTACGTGCAGGGCCCGCAGACCCCCGAGCCCGGCGCCGCCTGCACGAGCGGGCTGGCGGACAAGTGAGCCGTACGCCGCGCACGTACTGGGCGGCCGGCACCGCCGTCCTGCTCGCGCTGCTGTTCGCGGCGGCGGCCACGGTGGCCGCCGCGAGCGGTGACCCGGATCCGGCGGACCGTACGCCGGCGCTGCACTCGGCGGACGCCGGTTTCGCCCGGGACATGGCGGTGCACCACCAGCAGGCGGTGGAGATGTCCTTCGTCGTCCGGGACCGCACCCAGGACGAGGCGGTGCGCAGCCTCGCCTACGACATCGCCAACACGCAGGCCAACCAGCGGGGCATGCTCCTGGGCTGGCTCGACCTGTGGGGGCTGCCGAAGGTGGTGGCGGGCGAGCCGCCGATGAGCTGGATGGCGCCGTCCGAGGGCTCGGACGGGCACGACCGGCACGGCGGAAGCGACGCCGGGGGCACCGGGGACGCCGCGGGCGGCAGCGGCGGGCACGCGGCGGCCAAGCCCGGCGCCCTGATGTCCGGCATGGCCACGAAGGAGGAGATCGCGCGGCTGGGCGCCGCCTCGGGGCGGGACGCCGAGGTGCTCTACCTCCAGCTGATGACCGACCACCACGTGGGCGGCGTCGCGATGGCCCGGGGGTGCGCCGAGCAGTGCGTGACCCCGGCCGAGCGGGACCTGGCCCGGGGCATGGTCGAGGCACAGCAGTCCGAGCTCACCCTGATGGCGGACATGCTGAAGCAGCGCGGGGCCGCGCCGCGCGGGTGACGGGACACGCCCGTACGGTGAGGAGAGGGCGTCCTGCCCCCCGTACGGGCGTACGCGCGCACACCGCACACCGCCCCCGGGGGTGCCCGGGCGGGCGCGCCCGCGCCCGGCCGGTCACGCGCCCAGCGGCGCACTCAGGAGGTACGCGATGACCACCGCCGGAGAGATCATGCACCCCGGGGCCCAGTGGATCCCCGCCACCGAGACCCTGGACCGGGCCGCTCAGCTGATGGACCGGCTGGGCGTGGGCGCGCTGCCCATCAGCGACACGGAACAGCGGCTCTGCGGCATCCTGACCGACCGCGACATCGTGGTCGGCTGTGTGGCCCTGGGCCACGACCCGGCGAAGGTGACCGCGGGCGACATGGCCAAGGGCACCCCGCGCTGGATCGACTCGGGCGCCGACGTCTCCGAGGTGCTGGAGGAGATGCAGAGCCACCAGATCAAGCGGCTGCCGGTGATCGAGGACAAGAAGCTGGTCGGCATGATCAGCGAGGCCGATCTGGCCAGGCACCTGAGCGACGCGCAGATCGCGGGCTGGGCGGAGAAGGTCTACGCCCGCGGCTGAGCGGCGGCGTACCGGACCGCCCGGGCCACCTGGTCCGGGCGGTCCAGCATGACCAGGTGCCCCGACGGCTCGGCGACCTCGAAGCGGGCGCCGATCCGGTCGGCGAGCGCTGCCTGCCGGGACAGCCAGCCGAGCGCGCCCCGGCCCGCGGAGCCGTCGTGGCCGACGAGCACGGTGGCGGGCGCGGTCAGCGGGTGCGCTGCGCGCAGGGCGGGGAGTTCGGCGGCCATGTCCCGGTAGCGGGAGTTCTCCAGCAGGGCCCCGCGCCACACGCGGCCGGTGCGATAGCAGCGGCGTACGAGGTCCCGCGCGGCCGGGTCGCCGCCGCCGGTACGCGAGAGCCGTACGGTGGCCCGCCGGGCGGCGGGCCCCAGCGCGGCGGGCAGTCCGGCGGCGGTCACGGCCCGGCCGAGCACGCGGGCGGCGCCGGTGCGCAGGGCGGCGGGCAGCACGGTGCGGGGGTCCTCCTCGACGCTGGCGTCGACCAGCACCAGGGCCGCGGTACGGGCGGGGTGGAGCCGGGCGAACGCCTCGGCGTGGAACCCGGCGAGGGAGTGCCCGACGACGGTGACGGGGCCGGGCAGGTCCAGCGCGTCCAGCAGGGCGGCGATCCGGTGGGCCTCCCCGGCGGCGGTCGGCGCGGTGCGCGCCGGGCCGCTCAGGCCGTGCCCGGGGCGGTCGAAGCGGACGACGGTGCGGCCTGCGGCGGCCAGCGGGGCGGCGACCGGGTCCCAGTCGAACCAGGCCATGGCGAGGCCGGCGCTGAGCACGCAGACGGGTCCCCGGCCCTCGACGACCACGTGCAGCGGGACCCCGTCCACCCGGACGAAGCGGCCGTTTCGCGCGGGGCCGCTCACGTGCGGCGCTCCTGGTGGACGGAGTACGCGAGCAGTCCCAGCCAGAGGGCCACCAGCAGCACCTGGAGGCGCTGTCCGGCGCCGAGGGCCCAGGTCCCGTGCCCGGCGGTGAACATCGCGATGGAGGTCAGGGTCCAGGCGGTGGCGAGCAGTTCGAGGGCGACGAGCGCCGGCCCGTAGCGGGCGAGCGGGGCGAACCAGCCGTAGCGGCGCGCGGCGACGGTGAGGGCGACGATCCCGGCGAGGGCGCCGCACATGGCGAGGCTGCTGCTGATGGCGTGGGCCTGATGGGTGGCGGGGACCAGCCCGGCGGTCTCGCGGGCGGCGCACTCGGGGTCGACGGTGGGCGTGCAGCTCAGCGGCAGCCAGGCGTCGGCGGCGGTGGCCGCGCCGAACAGGGTGATCCCGGCCCAGCCGACGACGGCCCACGGGCGGCGGGACTCCGCGTACCGCACCAGCCGGAGCAGGGCGAGCAGGCCGCCGGCGAACGCGAGCAGGCCGGCGACGAAGTCGGTGGCCCGGAAGAGGCCGCCGAGCGGCTGGTTCTGGGCGGCCAGCTCGCTGACGTAGGTCTCGATGGGGTTGAGACCGGTGGAGAGGACGACTTCGAGGACCCACGCGGTGTAGGCCGCGGCGCCGAGTCCGATGAGCAGGGCGACCGGCCAGGCGGTCCGCCGAGAGAGGCCGTGTGGGGGCATCGTGTGACTGATTCCTCTGCAGACGCGGGGTCGGTCGGTCCTATGACCGGATACCCACCCCGGGCAGGGTTCCGATCATGAAGCGTGGAGCCCGGCGAGCCGCCCCCTGGCGCCGCCTGCTGCTGCTCGCCTCGCTGCTGCTCGGCATCGTCACCATGCACACCCTGGGTCATCCGGCTGAGTCCCACGTCATGGAAGACGGCCCCGCGGCCCACTCCGTTGCCCCGGCGGCCCCATCCGGCCCGTCCGGCCACCGTGAGCCTCACCACTCCGAGCCGGCGCCTGGGCCCTGGCCCGCCGCGGTGTCCCGGCCGGCCGGGACGGACCGGCGCTGACCGCGGGGGCGTTGAAGGCCGCCGGGTCCGTCGCGCCGGCTCCGCGTCAGCCGGACCGCACGGTGCAGATCCGGCTGACGGGCTCCACGAACCGGTACGACCGGGCCTTCGACGGCAAGCCGTACACACCGGACCGGCGGCACCCGGTGACGGCGGGCGAGCGGGTCCGGCCGGAGTTCAACGACTCCACAACGATGTGGCACCCGGTGCACCCGCACGGCCACCCCTTCGCCCTGGGCGGCGGGGCGGGCGGAGCCCGCAAGGACACGGCGATCGTCCTGCCGCGCGGGTGGCTGACGGTGGACCTCGACGCGGACAACCCGGGGCTGTGGATGATGCATTGCCACAACGCCCACCACTTCGAGTCCGGATGATGACGGTGCTCGGCCACCAGCTCTGACGCCGGCCGTACGGTACCGGTCCGGCTCCCGCCGGGCCGCTGCCGTACGGAAATCACCCGGACGCGGCGCGGCGGCGTGGGACTCTTACCGAGATCACGACAGCCGCGACAGAAGGACGCCTCCGCCGGTATGAGCACTCCGCCGAATCCGCCCAGCAACCCGACCGGCCCGGCGACGGAGCCGGACGGTACGCCGATACCCGAGGCCGCCTCGATACCGGCACCGCCCGCGCGGACGCTGTCGTTCGACAAGACCCCGTCCCGGGAGCAGGCCCCGGCCGCGCCCGGAACCCCGGCGGACGCCGCCCCGGCCGGCACCCCCGCCCCGGACGACGCCCCCTCCGAAGCCCCGGACGACGCCCTCGCCGCACCGCCCGCACCCTGCGCACCGCACGCCCAGGACGCGCCGCCCGCCCAGGCTCAGGCACTCGACGGGAGTGCTGCGGTCCACCCCCCGCGGGTCGAAGGACACCATGTCGTACTGGGCGCGGACCGGCGCCGGGTAGCCGATGC
>NZ_JBEOXU010000037.1:0-52225 GCF_040296725.1 Streptomyces sp. NPDC002044 | reverse complement strand
GGGGATCGCGCCCGTCACCTCGTCGTCGCGGATGGTCTCCACCCCGTTGACCCGTACGGACACGATCTCGCAGGCCCGCACCGCGGCGGCGGCCTCCGGCTCCAGCGCGCCCAGCTCCGCGATCCGGCCCGCCGCCCGGCGCGGGGACAACGCCCCGTCCGGGGGCACGCCCACGTCCCAGGCGGCGTCGCCCAGCTCCCGCCAGGCCGCCGCCACCTCACCGGTGCCCAGCCGGCGGGCCCGCACCCGGGTCCGCCACAGCAGCGGGAGCAGCGGGAGCGCGAGGACGGCCACCGCGGCCGCGGCCCAGCCGAGCACCACCAGCGGCGAGGTCCCGCCGCCGCCCGACGCGTTCTGCCGGAGCACCGGGCCGCCGCACTCGCCGAGCTTCTTCAGCTCCGGCGGGCAGTCCTCGGCCGCCGACGGC
This sequence comes from Streptomyces sp. NPDC002044, assembly GCF_040296725.1. NCBI lineage: Bacteria > Bacillati > Actinomycetota > Actinomycetes > Kitasatosporales > Streptomycetaceae > Streptomyces > Streptomyces sp. NPDC002044. Next base: position 51,798 of record NZ_JBEOXU010000037.1, on the reverse strand, counting down.
GCCGGGGCGGGCGCCGAAGCGCCCGTGGAGGGCAGCGGCGCGGGCGCCGACGGCTGGGCCGCCGGGGCCTGCGGCCGGGAGTAGTCCGGCACCGAGATGCCCGACCGCGGCGTCGGCTCGAAGCGGGTCCAGCCCACGCCCTCGAAGTACAGCTCGGGCCAGGCGTGCGCGTCCCGCATCGTCACGTTCACGTTGCCGTCCGGCTGCCGCTCGCCGGGGGTGAAGCCCACCGCGACCCGCGCCGGGATGCCGAGCGAACGGGACATCGCCGCCATCGAGAACGCGAAGTGGACGCAGAAGCCCTCCTTCTCGGCCAGGAAGCGGGCGACGGCCTGCGAGCCCGTCCCCGAGGCGGTCTTCGTGTTGTAGCGGAAGCCGCCGCTCACGGCGAAGTAGTCCTGTAGCTTCACGGCCCGCGTGTAGTCGTCCCGCGCGCCCTGCGTGACCTGGCGCGCCGTCTCCCCGACCACCGGCGGCAGCGTGTCCGGCAGCTTCGTGTACTCGGCCTGGACGGCCGCGTTCGGGGCGGGCGCGTTCTGCAGTTGCTGCGCCGTCGGCTTCAGCAGCAGGCTCCGTACGGTGTACTGCGCGCCCTGGACGTTCTGGAACCGCTCCTTGCCCAGCTGGTCCCCGACCAGGGTCCGGCCGGCCGGCTCGAAGCGCCACCTGCCGCGGACGTCGACCGCCGTCGCCGGGTACGGCATCGGGAGGTAGCGCTGGCTGTAGCCCTCGGCGGCCGAGATACTGGTCTGCACCTCCTGCGCGCCCTGGCGGACCTGATCGCCGAGCCCGGGCGGGTTCGGCAGCCGCTCGGGCACGTCGGTCAGCGCCCGGCCCGAGGCCTCCCACTTGACCCCGTTGAACTCGTCGAGCGCCAGGATCCGCAGGTACTGCTCGCCCTGCTGGGGGCTGTCCGTCCGGTACTTCAGCACCACCCGGTTGTCCTGCGCGTTCAGGCTGTTCTGCAGTGAGACCAGCGGATTGACCGCCGAGATCGTCCCGCCCGTACCGCCACCGCCGCCCCCGTCGCCGCCCTGCGGGCCCATCAGCCCGCTGCCGAGCGCCGGCAGCAGCGCGGGCACCACCAGCGCCAGGCCCAGGGCCGCCACGCCGATGCGCCGCCCGGTCCGCGCCGGAGCCGTCGCCCGGCCGCCGCCCGGTCCCGCGCCGAGGCCCGAGGCGGCCGACACCCGGCCGGACGGGGTGCCGCCGAAGACCCGGCCCCACTGCGCCAGCCGGTCGCGGCCCTCGCTCAGCAGCATCATCAGGTACCCGCCGCCCGCCAGCAGGAAGGAGACCCAGGAGGCTTCGCCCCCGCCCGACAGGCCCGCGGCCACCGAGTACAGCGCGAGCAGCGGCAGCCCGGCCGCCGCGGCGGTGCGCACGGTCACCGCCAGCAGGTCCACGAGCAGCCCGATCAGCAGCACCCCGGACACCAGCAGCAGCCGGATGCCGTCCGTGAGCGGGGCCGGGATCGCGTACTCGCCGACATCCATCGCGCCCTGCCGGAACAGCGCCCCGAAGTCCGTCACCAGGTACGCCACCGGACCGGAACCGCCGGACCCGGCCCGGCCGCCGAAGAAGAGCGCCAGCAGCAGCAGCGACACCAGCAGCTGTGCGGCCACGGTCAGCGAACGCGCCAGCGGCACCCGCCGCGCCCCGGCGCCCACCGCGCTCTGCACGGCCAGCAGCACCGCCGCCTGCGGCAGCCAGGTCGCCGACTCCACCAGCGGGGCCAGCGACCACGAGGTCAACAGCGTCGCCAGTGCCGCGAACAGCGTCAGTCTCGCGCGCCCGCTCATCCCCGACCTCCGGTGGTACCCGTGCCGGACGGAGCCCTCCCGGCCTGTCTCCACAGCTCGGCGAAGGCCACCCCGGGCGGGGCGGCCAGCGCCGTCCAGCCCGCGTCGCGCAGCCTGCGCAGCCGTTCCTCCACGGGGGGCAGCGCGTGCTCCTGCGCCGGACGGCCCGCCCAGGTGGCGGAGTCCAGCACGAAGGCGACCGCGCCCCCGGCGCGCTGGCGCATCTTCGCGGCCAGCTCCGTCTGTACGTCGTCCAGGTCGCCGAGGAAGGCGACGAGCAGACCGTCCCCGGCGTTGCCGCCGAAGCCGCTGCCGCGCACCGCGTCGTGCGCCCGCGAGAGCCCGGCGCCGTCGGAGTGCCCGACCACGGCGAGGGTGTCCATCATCAGCCCGGCGGCCGTCGCGGAGTCCTGCCCGCCGGAGGCGGAGAAGCCGCTGCCGCCGTCGCCGGGCACCGAGTCGCCGGTGTCCGTGAGGAGCCGCACCGAGAAGCCCCGCTCCAGGAGGTGCACCAGGGCCGAGGCGGCCCCGGACACCGCCCACTCGAACGCCGAGTCGGGGCCGGCGCCCTCGAAGGCCAGGCGCCGGGTGTCCAGCAGGACGGTCGCCCGGCTGCGCTGCGGCTGCTCCTCGCGGCGCACCATCAGCTCGCCGTAGCGGGCGGTGGAGCGCCAGTGGACCCGGCGCAGGTCGTCGCCGCGCCGGTAGGTGCGCGGGATCACGTCGTCGTCCCCGGCCAGGGCCAGCGAGCGGCGGGAGCCGTCGCCGTAGCCGGACGCCTCGCCGGCCAGGCGGACCGGCGGCAGCGGTTCGGTGCGCGGTATGACGGTGAGGGTGTCGTACGCGGAGAAGGAACGGGTCAGCTCGACCAGCCCGAAGGGGTCGCTCAGCCGCAGCTGGAGCGGGCCCAGCGGGTAGCGGCCGCGCAGATCGGAGCGGACTCGGTAGGACACCTCGCGGCGCCCCCCGGGCTCGACCCGGTCCAGTACGAAGCGGGGGCGCGGGCCCAGCACGTACGGCACCCGGTCCTGGAGCATCAGCAGGCCGGTGGGGAGGCGGGAGACGTTGTCCAGGCGCAGCTGGACCCGGGCCTCGGCGCCCGCGGAGACCCGCCCCGGGGTGAGCCGGCGGCTGCCGGACACCCGGTGGCGGGTGCGGTGCAGCGCCAGTACGCAGATCAGCGGCAGCACCGCCAGCAGCAGCCCGACCCGGAGCAGTTCGCCCTGCCCCAGTACGTACGCGCAGGCGGCGGCCGCGATCCCGGCGGCCAGGAACGAGCGGCCGCGCGTGGTCAGCCCGGACAGCGACGCGCGCAGCCCGCCGGCGCCGCGGCCCTCCTGCGCCGGGCCACCGGCGTCCATCAGAAGCCCCGGATGCCGGCGCCGGGCGGCATCTCGCCGCGGGCGTGCGCCGCGGGGACGGGGGTGCGCTGCAGGATGTCCTGGACGACCTGCTCGGCGGTGCGCCGGTTCAGCTGGGCCTGCGCGGTGAGCAGCAGCCGGTGCGCGAGGACCGGGGCGGCCAGCGCCTGGACGTCGTCGGGCAGGACGTACTCCCGGCCGGAGAGCGCGGCGGACGCCTTCACGGCGCGCAGCAGGTGCAGGGTGGCGCGGGGTGAGGCGCCCAGGCGCAGGTCCGGGTGGCTGCGGGTGGCGGAGACCAGGTCGACGACGTAGCGCCGGACGGGCTCGGCGACGTACACCTCGCGGACGGCCTCGATGAGCTTGACGATGTCGTGGGCGTGCGCGACGGCCGTCAGGTCGTCGAGCGGGGAGAGCCCGCCGTGCACGTCGAGCATCTGGAGCTCGGCCTCGGGGCTGGGGTAGCCGACGGAGACGCGGGCCATGAAGCGGTCGCGCTGGGCCTCGGGCAGCGGGTAGGTGCCCTCCATCTCCACCGGGTTCTGGGTGGCGACGACCATGAAGGGGGTCGGCAGCGCGTACGTGGTGCCGTCGATGGTGACCTGGTGCTCCTCCATCGACTCCAGCAGCGCGGACTGGGTCTTGGGCGAGGCGCGGTTGATCTCGTCGCCGATGACGATCTGCGCGAAGATCGCGCCCGGCTTGAACTCGAACTCGCGGCGCTGCTGGTCGTAGATGCTCACGCCGGTGATGTCGGAGGGCAGCAGGTCCGGAGTGAACTGGATGCGCTGCACCGAGCAGTCGATGGACTTGGCGAGCGTCTTGGCGAGCATGGTCTTGCCGACGCCGGGGACGTCCTCGATCAGCAGGTGTCCCTCGGCCAGCAGGACGGTCAGCGCGAGGCGCACGACCTCCGGCTTGCCCTCGATCACGCTTTCGACCGAGTGGCGCACGCGCTCCGCCGTGCTGGTCAGATCCGCGAGGCTCGCTCGGTCGTCATACGTCGTCACCTGGTTCTCCTCGGCCCTTTCCCAGGGCCGATCGCCTTGGCGCATGACCGGCCCACCCCGAAACACGGACACCGGTTCCGGGGGTTCCCGGAAGGCGTCTCCCCGCATTCTTGACGGCGTTACGGCCTTGTGTCACTCAAGAGCTGGGATCGATCTCCCGCAGGAGGCCGGTGTGCACGTCGAAGACGAAGCCTCGCACATCGTCCGTGTGCGGCAGGAAGGGGTTGGTCCGCACCCGCTGCATGGACTGGCGGACGTCCTGGTCGACGTCGCGGAACGCCTCCACGGCCCAGGCCGGGCGCTGGCCGACCTCGTCCTCGAGCTCGTGCCGGAAGTCCTCGGTCAGGCTTTCGAGGCCGCAGCCGGTGTGGTGGATGAGTATCACCGTGCGGGTCCCCAGGGCCCGCTGGCTGATGGTGAGGGAGCGGATGGTGTCGTCGGTGACCACGCCGCCCGCGTTGCGGATCGTGTGGCAGTCGCCGAGTTCCAGGCCGAGGGCGGCGTGCAGGTCGAGGCGGGCGTCCATGCAGGCCACGACGGCCACGCGCAGGACGGGGCGGGCGTCCATGCCGGGGTCGGCGAACTTCGCGGCGTACCGCCGGTTCGCCTCGACGAGACGGTCGGTGACGCCGTCCCCGGGGATCTCGGACACGGGCTCGGCGGGCAGGGATGCGGATGTCGTCATGGATACGACGTTAATGGTCACGGCTGGTCGGGGCAGTTGGTGAGGACGGACAAAGAAGGTCAACCGGCCTTGGTGTGAGCTAACCCACAGGGGTGAGGCGGAGGCGCCCATCCGAGTGATTCACGGCATTTGCCGCTTCCCCCGGAGAGCGTCGCACGGCGCGCGGGGCGGTTCGTTGACCGCGGCGACCGTTGCACTAAAGTGACGCGAACCGGCCGGAGCCCGGCCCTGACCGGCCGCCCGGCCCCCGATGAAACTCCGCGTGCGCGGCGCGTACGCACGGCCCGGCCCCTCCCGCTCACCGGCCCGGCCGGGGCCGGATTCCCCGGTGCCGCCGGACGGGTACCGCTCCCGAGCGGAGGGGGACCCGGCGGTGCGTGCGCGCGGTGCGCCGTTATCTGAGAGGGCGCTTTGACTAGCGAGTCCCGACATGTCCCGGTGATGCTCCAGCGGTGCCTGGACCTGTTGGCCCCGGCACTGGAGAGGCCCGGGGCCGTCGTCGTCGACTGCACCCTCGGCCTCGGCGGCCACAGCGAGGCCCTGCTCACCCGCTTCCCCGAGGCGCGCCTGATCGGCCTCGACCGCGACAAGGAGGCCCTGCGGCTCTCCGGCGAACGGCTCGCCCCCTTCGGCGACCGGGCCACCCTGGTCCACGCCATCTACGCCGATCTCGGCGAGGTCCTGGACGGGCTGCGTATCCCGGCCGTCCAGGGCATCCTCTTCGACCTCGGCGTCTCCTCCATGCAGCTCGACGAGGCCGACCGAGGGTTCGCGTACGCCCAGGACGCGCCGCTGGACATGCGGATGGACCAGACGACGGGCATCAGCGCCGCCGAGGTGCTCAACACCTACGCGCCGGGCGAGCTGGTGCGCATCCTGCGCCAGTACGGCGAGGAGAAGCAGGCCAAGCGGATCGTGTCCGCGGTCGTCCGGGAACGGGACAAGGAGCCCTTCACCAACAGCGCCCGGCTCGTCGAGCTGATCCGCGACTCCCTGCCCCAGGCGGCCAAGCGCACCGGCGGCAACCCCGCCAAGCGGACCTTCCAGGCCCTGCGCATCGAGGTCAACGGCGAGCTGTCGGGCCTGGAGCGCGCCATCCCGGCGGCCGTCGACCGGATCGCGGTCGGCGGCCGGATCGCGGTGCTCTCCTACCACTCGCTGGAGGACCGCCTGGTGAAGCAGGTCTTCGCGGCGGGCGCGACCTCCACGGCCCCGGCCGGGCTGCCGGTGGTCCCGGAGAAGTACCAGCCGAAGCTGAAGCTGCTCACGCGCGGCGCCGAGCTGCCGACCGAGGAGGAGATCGCCGAGAACCGGCGGGCCGCCCCGGCGCGCTGCCGCGGCGTCGAACGCATCCGGGAGGCGAAGCTGTGACGGCCGGGGGCGGCAAGGCGGGGAAGTTCGCCACGCTGACGCGCGGCCGGGCGGCCCGCGTCGGCCGGGCCCTCGGCGGCCGCCCCGGCGCACGTCCCGCGGGCTCCGCCGGACAGGCGGCCCGGATGCCGTTCGTCCTGCTCGTCGTGGCCCTGCTCGGCGGCGGCCTGATCAGCCTGCTGCTGCTGAACTCGGCGCTGAACGAGGGCTCCTTCCAGTTGAGCAAGCTGAAGAAGGAGACCACCGTCCTCACCGACGAGGAGCAGGCGCTCCAGCGCGACGTCGACGCCCGCTCCGCCCCCGACGCGCTCCAGCGCCGCGCGCAGGAGCTGGGCCTCGTCCCCGGCGGCAGCCCGGTCTTCATCAGTCCGGACGGCAAGGTCGCCGGCGCCGCCGCCCCGGCCGAGGCCCCGCCGCCGCCGTCCCCGCCTCCGTCCCCGGCACCCTCCCAGGGCCAGGCACCCGCCCAGGTGCCCTCCCAGACCCCGGGCGGGCCGCCGCCGGCCGCCGGCCCGTCGTCCTCGCCGGTTCCGGCCCCCGCGGCGCCCCCGTCGGCCGCCCCGCCCGGGCAGGCCCCGGCCGCCCCCAGTGGTTCCCAGCAGCCCAGCCAGCCCCCCGGAAGGTGACGTCGTGACGCGGACCCCTGCGGGACCCACCCCCGCCCCGCCCTCCCCCGGAACGGGCCGCAGCCCCCAAAACCCGGACGCGGCCCCGCTCCGCGGCGCCCGCCGCCGCCCCGCCGGGGGCACGGCGTGAGCCCGGCGGAGCCGCCGCGCCGGCGGGTTCCCGGTCCCGGGCGGCCGCGGCCGGGGGAGCGGGCCCGGGCCGGCGCGGCGCGTCCCGCGTCCCGGCCCGCGACCCGCCGCCCCGCGGGACCGTCCAGGCCGCACACCATCCGGCTCGGCAGCCCCAGGCCCCGGCTGCGCCTGGTCGGCGTCGGGCTGACCCTCGTCATGCTCGCCTTCGTCGTACGGCTGCTCCAGGTGCAGGCCGTGGACGCGCCGGCCTTCTCCGCCGCGGCCTCCAAGAACCGCTACACCAGCGTCAAACTGGCCGCCGAGCGCGGTGAGATCACCGACCGCAAGGGCGTGGCCCTGGCCACCAGCGTCGACGCGTACGACATCACCGCCGACCCGAAGATGTTCACCCCGCAGGACAGCAAGGCCCCGGACGCCCCCGAGCAGGCCGCGGCCCTCCTCGCGCCCATCCTCGGCAAGGACGCCAAGGAGCTGGCGGCCCGGCTGAAGACCCCGAACACCCGCTACGTCGTGATCGCCTACCGCCAGACCCCCCAGGTCTGGAACCAGATCAAGGACCTCAAGCGGGTCTTCGCGGACAAGGCGGCCGCCGACAAGCGCGGCAACGGCCCCGGCGCCAACGTCCTGGCGGGCGTGTTCAACGAGAACAGCAGCAAGCGCGTGTACCCGGGCGGAGACCTCGCCGCCGGGATACTGGGTTACGTCAACGCCGAGGGCAAGGGCGGCGGCGGCCTGGAGTCCTCCCTCGACAAGAAGCTGTCCGGCAAGGACGGCGAGGTCACCTACGCCCAGTCCGGCGGCCGCCGGGTGCCCACCGCCGGATCCAGCGAGAAGCCCGCCGTACCCGGCGAGGACATCGAGCTGACGATCGACCGCGACATCCAGTGGGCGGCCCAGAGCGCCATCGCCGAGCAGGTCCAGAAGTCCGGGGCCGACCGCGGCTACGTCATCGTCCAGGACACCCTCACCGGCGAGATCCTCGCCATGGCCAACGCCCCCGGCTTCGACCCCAACGACCTGACCCGCGCCCGCTCCGCGGCCATGGGCAACGCGGCCCTCCAGGACGTGTACGAGCCGGGCTCCACCGCCAAGGTGATGTCCATGGCCGCCGTGCTGGAGGAGAAGAAGGCCACCCCCGGCACGCACGTGGAGGTCCCCAACCGGCTCCACCGCGGGGACCGGCTCTTCAAGGACGACATCGACCACCCGACCTGGTACCTGACCCTCAACGGGGTCCTCGCCAAGTCCTCCAACATCGGCACCATCCTGGCCACCGGACAGCTCGGCCGCACCCAGCCCGAGGCCAACAAGGTGCTGCACTCCTACCTCACCGAGTTCGGCATGGGGCAGCCCACCGGCCTGGGCTACCCCGGCGAGTCCCGCGGCATCCTCGCCCGGCCGGAGGACTGGTCCACTTCGCAGCAGTACACGATCCCCTTCGGCCAGGGCATGTCCCTCAACGCCATGCAGGCGGCCTCCGTGTACTCGACCATCGCCAACGGCGGGGTCCGCATCGAGCCGACCCTCGTGCGCGGCACCAAGGGACCCGACGGCCGCTTCACCCCGGCCCCGGCCCCGCAGCAGCGCCAGGTGGTCAGCAAGGAGACCGCCAGGACCCTCGCCGAGATGCTCGAATCCGTGGTCGACGACCAGGACGGCACCGGCACCAAGGCCCGCATCCCCGGCTACCGCGTCGGCGGCAAGACCGGCACCTCCAACCGGGTGGACCCGGCCACCGGCCGCTACAAGGGCTACACCGCCTCCTTCGCCGGGTTCGCACCCGCCGACAACCCCCGCGTCACCGTCTACTGCGCCATCCAGAACCCCACGAAGGGCAGCTACTTCGGCGGCCAGATCTGCGGCCCCATCTACAAGAAGGTCATGGAGTTCGCCCTCAAGACCCTCCAGGTCGCCCCCTCCGGAACCGCCCCCGCCGGACTTCCGGTCACCTTCGAACCCGGCCCGCAGTCCGGCCCGCAGCCCAGTCCGCAGCCCGCGCAGTGACCCACCGCCCGGGCGGCCCGCCAGAAATGCGTGAGGCACCACCAGTGACAACGATCACCCCGAAACCAGGGAACCAGCCCATCGCCGGCACCGGGGCCGGGCCCTCGCTTCGCGAGCGGCCCGCCGCGCCCGGTACGCTCACCGCCGTGTCCCACGCCGATCAGCCCAGAACCACCCAGAAGGACGCCCCGGCAGTGCCGCCGGGAGCGCCCCGGCCCGAGTCCGCCAGCCCGACGCCACTGGGCGAGCTGGCGGCGCTGCTGGGCCTGCCGGAACCGGCCGCCGCACAGATCACCGGCATCACCCACGACTCCCGTGCGGTACGCCCCGGAGACCTGTACGCGGCCCTGGCGGGCGCCCGCACCCACGGCGCCGACTTCGCCGCCCAGGCGGCCGGCCTCGGCGCGGCCGCCGTGCTGACCGACCCCGCGGGGGCGGAGCGCGCCGCCGCGACCGGACTGCCCGTCCTGACCGTCGAGGACCCGCGCGGCCGGGTCGGCGAGCTGGCCGCGGCGATCTACGGGCGGCCCGGCGAGGGCCTGCTCCAGATCGGCATCACCGGCACCTCCGGCAAGACCACCACGGCGTACCTCGTCGAAGGCGGCCTGCGCGCCGCGGGCCGCAGCACCGGGCTCGTCGGCACCGTCGAGATGCGCGTCGGGGACGAGCGGATCAAGTCCGAGCGGACCACCCCCGAGGCCACCGACCTGCAGGCGCTCTTCGCCGTCATGCGCGAACGCGGGGTCGAGGCCGTCGCCATGGAGGTCTCCAGCCACGCCCTGGTGCTCGGGCGCGTGGACGGCTGCGTCTTCGACGTCGCCGTCTTCAACAACCTGAGCCCGGAGCACATGGAGTTCCACTCCGACATGGAGGACTACTTCCAGGCGAAGGCGCGGCTGTTCACCGCGCGCCGCGCCCGCCTCGCCGTGGTCAACCTCGACGACGAGTACGGCCGCCGCCTGGCCAAGGAGGCGGCGATCCCGGTCACCACCTTCTCCGCCGCCGGCGACCCGGCCGCCGACTGGCGTGCCGAGGACGTGGTGTTCGGGCCGGCCAGCTCCACTCTGACCCTGACCGGTCCCGCCGGTCAGCGCGTCCGGGCCACCGCCCCGCTGCCCGGCCCGTTCAACGTCGCCAACACCGTCGCCGCGATCGTCACCCTCGCCGCCGCCGGCCTCGACCCGCAGACCGCCGCCGACGGCGTCGCCGCGGTCCCCGGGGTCCCCGGCCGGCTGGAGCGGGTGGACGCGGGGCAGCCGTACCTCGCCGTCGTCGACTACGCCCACAAGACGGACGCCGTCGAATCCGTCCTGCGCGCCCTGCGCGAGGTCACCGAGGGCCGGCTGCACATCGTGCTCGGCTGCGGCGGCGACCGCGACACCACCAAGCGCGGCCCCATGGGCGCCGCGGCCGCCCGGTACGCCGACACCGCCGTCCTGACCTCCGACAACCCGCGCTCCGAGGACCCCCTCGCGATCCTCGCGGCCATGCTCGAAGGCGCCGTATCCGTCCCCGCCGCCGAGCGCGGCACCGTCCTGGTCGACGCCGACCGGGCCGCGGCCATCGCCGCCGCCGTGGCGCGCGCCGAGCCCGGCGACACCGTCCTGGTGGCGGGCAAGGGCCACGAGCAGGGCCAGGACACCGCGGGGACCGTACGCCCCTTCGACGACCGCACGGTGCTCCGCGCCGCGATCGAACGCCGGGCCGTGCAGAGCAGAGCGACGAACACCCCCCAGGCCGAGGTGAACCAGTGATCGACCTCTCCCTCGCCGAGATCGCCGACATCACCGGCGGGCGGCCCCACGACATACCGGATCCGTCGGTGCGGATCAGCGGGCCCGTCGTCATCGACTCCCGCCAGGTGGAGGCCGGCAGCCTCTTCGCCGCCTTCGACGGCGAGCACGTCGACGGGCACGACTACGCGGAGCGCGCGGTCGCCGCGGGCGCGGCGGCCGTGCTCGCGGCCCGGCCGGTCGGCGTGCCCGCCATCGTCGTGCCCGACGTGGAGAAGGCGCTCGGCGCCCTCGCGCGGGCCGTCGTCGAACGCCTCGGCACCGACGTGGTGGCCCTGACGGGCTCCGCCGGCAAGACGTCCACCAAGGACCTCATCGCCCAGGTGCTCCAGGCCCACGCGCCCACGGTGTGGACGCCCGGCTCCCTCAACAACGAGATCGGCCTGCCCCTCACCGCCCTGAAGGCCACCGCGGAGACCCGGCACCTGGTGCTGGAGATGGGGGCCCGGGGGATCGGCCACATCGCGTACCTCACCGGCCTGACCCCGCCGCGCATCGGGCTCGTCCTGAACGTCGGCACCGCCCACATCGGCGAGTTCGGCGGCCGCGAGCAGATCGCGCAGGCCAAGGGAGAGCTGGTCGAGGCGCTGCCGTCCGAGGCCGAGGGCGGCATCGCCGTCCTCAACGCCGACGACCCGCTCGTACGCCCCATGTCGGCCCGCACCAAGGCCCGTACGGTCCTCTTCGGCGAGGCCGAGGACGCCGACGTACGGGCCACCGACGTGCGCATGACGGAGGCGGGCCTGCCCTCCTTCACACTCCACACACCCACCGGGTGCGGCGAAGTGACCTTGCGGCTGTACGGTGAGCACCACGTGTCGAACGCGCTCGCCGCGGCCGCCGTCGCCCATGTACTGGGCATGTCCGTCGAGGAGATCGCCACCGCGCTCTCCGGGGCGGGCACCTTGTCCCGGTGGCGGATGGAGGTCACCGAGCGGGCGGACGGTGTGACGATCGTCAACGACGCCTACAACGCGAACCCGGAGTCCATGCGGGCCGCTCTGCGCGCACTTGCCGCGATGGGGGGCTCCGCGCGGGCGAACGGGGGACGCACGTGGGCGGTGCTCGGCCCCATGGCCGAGCTCGGTGACGCATCGCTCGCCGAACACGACGCGGTGGGACGGCTTGCCGTCCGGCTCAACGTGAGCAAGCTCGTCGCAGTCGGGGGCAGGGAAGCGTCCTGGTTGCAACTGGGCGCATATAACGAGGGTTCGTGGGGTGAGGAGTCGGTGGTCGTGTCCGACGCGCAGGCGGCGGTCGACCTGTTGCGCAGTGAGCTGCGCCCGGGTGACGTCGTGCTGGTGAAGGCTTCGAGGTCGATCGGTCTGGAGCGGGTCGCGCTGGCATTGCTGGAGCGCGAGGGCGAGGTCGCCGACCGATGAGGCAGATCCTGTTCGCCGGAGTCATCGGCCTGTTCCTGACACTCGTCGGCACCCCGTTGCTGATCAAGCTGCTGGCCCGCAAGGGCTACGGCCAGTTCATCCGCGACGACGGCCCCCGCGGCCACGCCGGGAAGAAGGGCACGCCCACCATGGGCGGCATCTCCTTCATCCTGGCGACGCTCATCGCGTACGCCCTGACGAAGGTCATCACCGGTGAGCCGGTGAGCCTCTCGGGCCTGCTCGTGCTGTTCCTCATGGCGGGCATGGGCGTCGTCGGCTACCTCGACGACTACATCAAGATCGTCAAGCGGCGCTCGCTCGGCCTGCGGGCCAAGGCGAAGATGTCCGGGCAGCTGATCGTCGGCATCGCGTTCGCGGTGCTCGCGCTCCAGTTCAAGGACTCGCGCGGGCTCACCCCGGCCTCCGACAGGCTGTCGTTCGTCACGGACTTCGGCTGGTCGATCGGCCCGGTGCTGTTCGTGCTCTGGGCCCTGTTCATGATCCTGGCGATGTCCAACGGCGTGAACCTGACCGACGGTCTGGACGGCCTGGCCACCGGCGCCGCCGTGATGGTCTTCGGCGCCTACACCTTCATCGGCGTCTGGCAGTACCAGGAGTCCTGCGCCAACGCGCAGACCCTGCCCTACCCGAACGCCTGCTTCGAGGTACGGGATCCGCTCGACCTGGCCGTCGTCGCCTCCGCCCTGATGGGCGCCTGCTTCGGCTTCCTGTGGTGGAACACCTCGCCCGCGAAGATCTTCATGGGCGACACCGGCTCGCTGGCCCTCGGCGGCGCGCTCGCCGGCCTCGCGATCTGCTCCCGCACCGAGTTCCTGATGGCGCTCCTCGGCGGTCTCTTCGTCCTCATCACGATGTCGGTCGTCATCCAGGTCGGCTCCTTCAAGCTGACCGGCAAGCGCGTCTTCCGGATGGCACCGCTGCAGCACCACTTCGAACTCAAGGGGTGGTCCGAAGTCCTTGTGGTGGTCCGCTTCTGGATCATCCAGGGCATGTGCGTGATCGTGGGTCTCGGTCTCTTCTACGCGGGATGGGCAGCGGACAAGTGACGTCCTGGCAGGGCAAGAACATCACCGTCGCCGGTCTCGGCGTGAGCGGCATCAGTGCCGCCCGCGCCCTGGCCGGCTTCGGCGCATCCGTGACCGTCGTCGACGGCGGAGACAGCGAGGGCCACCGCGCCCGCGCCGCGGAGCTGGAGGCCGCCGGGATCGCGGTGCGCCTCGCGGACGCCGAGACCCTGCCCGAGGGGACCGACCTGGTCGTCACCTCGCCCGGCTGGAAGCCCGACAGCCCGCTCTTCGCGGCGGCCGCGAAGGCCGGTGTCGACGTGGTCGGCGACGTGGAGATCGCCTGGCAGCTGCGCGGCGAGAACGCCGCCCCCTGGCTCGCCATCACCGGCACCAACGGCAAGACCACCACCACCCAGATGCTGGCGTCGATCCTCAAGGCCGCCGGCCTGCGGACCGCGGCCGTCGGCAACATCGGGACCCCGATCATCGACGTGGTGCTCCAGGAGGGCGCGTACGACGTGCTCGCCGTCGAGCTCTCCAGCTACCAGCTGCACTGGGCGCCGTCCCTGCGCGCCCACTCCGCGGCCGTGCTCAACCTGGCCCCCGACCACCTCGACTGGCACGGCTCGATGGAGGCGTACGCCGCCGACAAGGGCCGCATCTACGAGGGCAACACGGTCGCCTGCGTCTACAACGTCGCCGACCGGGCCACCGAGGACCTCGTGGTGGAGGCCGACGTCGAAGAGGGCTGCCGCGCGATCGGCTTCACCCTCGGCGCCCCCGGCCCCTCCATGCTCGGCGTGGTCGACGGCATCCTCATCGACCGGGCCTTCGTCGCCGACCGCCACAAGAACGCCCAGGAGCTGGCGCAGGTCGAGGACGTCAACCCGCCCGCCCCGCACAACATCGCCAACGCCCTCGCCGCGGCCGCCCTGGCCCGCGCCTTCGGCGTCGAGCCGCGCGCGGTGCGCGACGGGCTGCGCAACTTCCGCCCGGACGCCCACCGCGTCGCGTACGTGGACGAGGTCGCCTCCGTCACGTACATCGACGACTCCAAGGCCACCAACACGCACGCCGCGGCGGCCTCCCTCGCGGCCTTCGAGCCGGTCGTGTGGATCGCCGGGGGCCTCGCCAAGGGCGCGACCTTCGACGAGCTCGTAGGCAAGTCCGCGAAGCGGCTGCGCGCCGTCGTGCTGATCGGCGCCGACCGGGCGCTGATCGCCGAGGCGCTGGCGCGACACGCGCCCGAGGTCCCGGTCACCGACCTCGACCGGACCGACACTGGGGCGATGCTCGCGGCGGTGCGGGAGGCGGCCCGGCTCGCCGAGCCCGGCGACACGGTCCTGCTGGCGCCCGCCTGCGCATCCATGGACATGTTCGCGAACTACAACAAGCGCGGGGACGCGTTCGCCGACGCGGTGCGCGAACTGGCCGCCGAGAGCGCCTAGGCCGAAGGCTCCGGGGCGGGTTCCCTCCGGCGGGCTGCTCGCCCCGTACGAGTGGAGGGGAAGATCACAGATGCCGGCCAAGCAGATGCTTCCGGGGCGGCGGCCGTCCGCCGCGAGGGCGCAGGGCCGCAAGCGCCCCGCGGTGCGTGTGAAGCGGCCCGCCGGGCGCGGGCCGCTGGCCCGGTTCCGGCGTACGCAGGAGCAGGTGCGCAGGGCCTGGGACCGTCCGCTCACCGCGTATTACCTGATTTTCGGCAGCTCGCTGCTCATCACCGTGCTCGGTCTCGTGATGGTCTACTCGGCCTCCATGATCAAGGCGCTGCAGCTCGGCCTCGGTGACGCCTACTTCTTCAAGAAGCAGTTCCTGGCCGCCCTGATCGGCGGCTGCCTGCTGCTCGCCGCCTCCCGGATGCCGGTCAAACTGCACCGGGCCCTGTCCTATCCGGTGCTCGCCGGCACACTGTTCCTGATGGCCCTGGTCCAGGTTCCCGGGATAGGGGTGTCGATCAACGGCAACCAGAACTGGATCTCCCTTGGCGGTCCGTTCATGCTGCAGCCCAGTGAGTTCGGCAAGCTGGCACTGATCCTCTGGGGCGCCGACCTGCTCGCGCGCAAGGGCGACAAGGCGCTCCTGAGCCAGTGGAAGCACCTGCTGGTGCCGCTGGTCCCGGTGGCGTTCCTGCTGCTCGGACTGATCATGCTCGGCGGCGACATGGGCACCGCGATGATCCTCGGGGCCATCCTGTTCGGCCTGCTCTGGCTCGCGGGCGCCCCGACGCGGCTGTTCGTGGGGGTGCTGGCGTTCGCGGGTGTGATCGTCGCACTTCTGATCAAGACGAGCCCGCACCGGATGGACCGGCTGGCGTGCCTCGGCGCGACAGAACCGGGCAAGAACGACCTTTGCTGGCAGGCCGTGCACGGGATCTATGCTCTCGCCTCGGGCGGCTGGTTCGGTTCCGGCCTGGGGGCCAGTGTGGAAAAATGGGGCCAACTACCCGAAGCCCACACGGACTTCATCTTCGCCATCACCGGGGAGGAACTGGGTCTGGCGGGGACGCTGTCGGTCCTCGCCCTGTTCGCGGCCCTAGGCTATGCGGGTATCCGCGTGGCCGGACGCACGGAGGACTCCTTCGTACGGTTTGCCGCGGGAGGCGTGACCACCTGGATCACGGCGCAAGCCGTGATCAACATCGGTGCGGTGCTCGGCCTGCTGCCGATCGCCGGAGTCCCGCTCCCGCTGTTCTCCTACGGGGGGTCGGCCCTGCTGCCGACGATGTTCGCGGTCGGACTGCTCATCGCCTTCGCGCGGGAGGAGCCGGCGGCACGCGCGGCCCTCGCGATGCGGCAGCCGAAAAGCGGCTGGAGGCGGACCGGGGTGAGATGGAAATCGATGAGACGGCGCGTCAAGAAGCGTCCGTCCGGAGAGCGGTGAATTTCGGTGCATGTCGTACTCGCCGGTGGGGGGACCGCCGGCCACATCGAGCCGGCGCTCGCCCTCGCGGACGCCCTGCGCAGGCAGGACCCTTCAGTGGGCATCACCGCCCTCGGCACGGAGCGCGGACTGGAAACCCGCCTGGTGCCGGAACGCGGCTACGAGCTGGGCCTGATCCCCGCCGTACCGCTGCCCCGCAAGCCCACCCCGGAGCTGATCACCGTCCCGGGACGGCTGCGCGGCACCATCAAGGCCGCGGAGGAGATCCTCCTGCGGACCAAGGCCGACTGCGTCGTCGGCTTCGGCGGCTACGTGGCCCTGCCCGGCTACCTCGCGGCCAAGCGGCTCGGGGTGCCGATCATCGTCCACGAGGCCAACGCCCGTCCCGGACTGGCCAATAAGATCGGCTCTCGGTACGCCCACGCCGTCGCGGTCTCCACCCCCGACAGCAAACTGCGCGGCGCCCGCTACGTCGGGATCCCGCTGCGCCGCACGATCTCCACCCTCGACCGGGCCGCCGTACGCCCCGAGGCGCGCGCCGCGTTCGGCCTGGACCCCAACCTGCCGACGCTGCTCGTCTCCGGCGGCTCGCAGGGCGCCCGCCGCCTCAACGAGGTGATCCAGGCGGTCGCCCCGACCCTCCAGCGCTCCGGGATCCAGATCCTGCACGCGGTGGGTCCGAAGAACGAACTGCCGCGTGTCGACAACATGCCCGGGATGCCGCCTTATGTGCCGGTACCGTACGTGGACCGGATGGACCTCGCGTACGCCGCCGCCGACATGATGCTGTGCCGCGCGGGTGCGATGACCGTCGCCGAACTGTCCGCCGTCGGGCTCCCGGCCGCCTACGTCCCGTTGCCGATCGGCAACGGCGAACAGCGGCTCAACGCCCAGCCGGTGGTCAAGGCCGGCGGCGGCCTGCTCGTGGACGACGCGGAGCTGACGCCCGAGTGGGTGCTCGGCCAGATCCTCCCGGTGCTGTCCGACCCGCACCGCCTGTACGAGATGTCCCGCGCCGCCGGCGAGTTCGGCCGCCGGGACGCCGACGAACTGCTGGTCGGCATGGTGTACGAGGCGATCGCGGCACACCGGGCCCGCTGAGGCGGGAACGCACAGACGCAGGAGGCACAGGAGTGGCCGGAGCGAGCACCGCACAGCGCGGCACACCGGGTTCTGGCGGGCCCTCCCGCAAGGGCCCCGGCGCTCCCGGGCGCCCGGGGCCCCCGAAGCCCGCCAAGCCGTCGAAGAGGTCCGGCCCGCAGGGGCCCGGCGGACGCCTGCGCCGGGGCCCCGTACTGGCCTCCCTGGCGGCCGCCCTGCTCCTCACCGGGGGCGGCGCCTGGGTGCTCTACGGCTCCTCCTGGCTCCGCGTCGAGAAGGTCACCGCCGCCGGCACGGACGTGCTCACTCCCGAGCAGGTCCTGGCCGCGGCGGCGGTCCCGGTCGGCGCCCCCCTGGTGAGCGTGGACACCGACGAGATCGAAAGCCGTGTCAGGGGACGCCTGTCCCGCATCGATTCGGTCGATGTCGTACGGGCCTGGCCGCACGGAATCGGGCTGAAAGTGACGGAACGCAAACCCGTCCTGCTCATCAAAAAGGGCGCCGACTTCGTGGAAGTGGACGCTTCGGGTGTGCGATTCGACACGGTTCCGAAAGCGCCGGGGGGCGTTCCGGTGCTGGAATTGAACGCGGCGGGCTCTCCCAGCGCCCGCCGCTTCGACGAGGAGCGGCTGCTCCACGAGGCCGTCCTCGTCGCCGGCTCGCTCCCCGGGCCGGTCGCCAAGGAGACCGTGCAGGTCAAGGTGGGTTCCTACGATTCGGTCCTGCTGGAGCTGACCCGGGGGCGGACCGTGGCCTGGGGCAGCGGCGAACAGAGTGACGCGAAGGGGCGTGCGTTGACCGCTTTGCTGAAAGCCGCGCCCAAGGCTGATCACTTCGACGTGAGCGTCCCCACCGCCCCTGCGGTGTCCGGGAGTTGACGTCGGGTCCAACACCGACGCACCCTGGTTGGCCAGCGATACGGGTGATCACATAGGGTGAAAAGAAAAACGGGAGGTTCGGCGTGTTCGTTGAACACGCGCTACTTGTCGACTTAGTGTCCTGTTCGGAAGAACCCAGGGAACAGACACACCCCTAACCCTAAACTTCAGGGTGAGGGTTCGGGTCGGCGCGTTAGAACCGTCCCTATTTCGGCATCAGTCGTCGCAACGCAGGCCCGCGAGGCGGCGACACGTAACTCGAGGCGAGAGGCCTTCGACGTGGCAGCACCGCAGAACTACCTCGCAGTCATCAAGGTCATCGGTGTCGGCGGCGGTGGTGTCAATGCCATCAACCGAATGATCGAGGTCGGTCTCAAGGGCGTCGAGTTCATCGCCATCAACACGGACGCCCAGGCGCTGTTGATGAGCGACGCCGACGTCAAGCTCGACGTCGGCCGCGAACTCACCCGGGGCCTCGGCGCCGGCGCCAACCCGGCCGTCGGTCGCAAGGCGGCAGAGGACCACCGCGAGGAGATCGAGGAGGTCCTCAAGGGGGCCGACATGGTCTTCGTCACCGCCGGTGAGGGCGGCGGCACCGGCACAGGCGGCGCACCCGTCGTCGCCAACATCGCGCGCTCGCTGGGCGCCCTGACGATCGGCGTGGTCACCCGCCCCTTCACCTTCGAGGGCAGGCGCCGGGCGAACCAGGCGGAGGACGGCATCGCCGAGCTCCGCGAAGAGGTCGACACCCTCATCGTCATCCCCAACGACCGGCTGCTGTCCATCTCGGACCGCCAGGTCAGCGTGCTCGACGCCTTCAAGTCGGCCGACCAGGTCCTGCTGTCGGGCGTCCAGGGCATCACCGATCTCATCACCACCCCGGGTCTGATCAACCTCGACTTCGCCGACGTCAAGTCCGTGATGTCCGAGGCCGGCTCGGCGCTGATGGGCATCGGCTCGGCACGCGGCGACGACCGCGCGGTGGCCGCGGCCGAGATGGCGATCTCCTCGCCGCTGCTGGAGGCGTCCATCGACGGAGCCCGCGGCGTGCTGCTCTCCATCTCCGGTGGCTCGGACCTCGGTCTCTTCGAGATCAACGAGGCCGCGCAGCTGGTGAGCGAGGCCGCGCACCCCGAGGCGAACATCATCTTCGGCGCCGTCATCGACGACGCGCTCGGCGACGAGGTACGGGTCACCGTCATCGCGGCCGGGTTCGACGGCGGACAGCCCCCGGCCCGCCGGGACAACGTCATCGGCGCCGCGTCCACGAAGCGCGAGGAGCCGGCCCCCGCGCCGGTCCGCTCGGCGGAGCCGGTCCGTCCGGCCTTCGGCGGCCTCGGCTCGGTCACCCCGCGCGAGGAGCCCCCGGCCCCCGTCGAGCCGGCCCCGGTCGAGGTCCAGACCCCCGCGCCGCAGGTCCCGACGGCCCGGCCGTACCAGGACAGCCCGGCCGAGGAACTGGATGTCCCGGACTTCTTGAAGTGACACCGGAGCAGCACCACGTGGGCGGCGCCCACTTCGCCTTCACCGACAGGTGGGGCGGAGTGAGCGCCGTTCCGTACGAAGAGCTCAACCTCGGCGGCGCGGTCGGAGACGACCCTGCCGCCGTTCTCGCGAACCGGGTCCGGGCGGCGGGGTCCCTGGGCATCGAGCCGGACCGGGTGGTCTGGATGAACCAGGTGCACGGCCGGGACGTCGCGGTGGTCGACGGACCGTGGGCCGCCGACGCGGACATCCCCCGTGTGGACGCCGTGGTGACCGCCCGCCGGGGGCTCGCCCTCGCCGTGCTCACCGCCGACTGCACGCCGGTCCTGCTGGCGGACCCCGTCGCCGGGGTCGTGGGGGCCGCGCACGCCGGGCGGCCGGGGCTGGTCGTGGGGGTGGTGCCCGCCGCCGTCGAGGCGATGGTGGCCCTCGGGGCCGAGCCGGGCCGGATCACCGCCCGTACCGGGCCCACGGTCTGCGGCCGCTGCTACGAGGTGCCCGCCGCCATGCGGGACGAGGTCGCCGCGGTGGTGCCGGCCGCCCGGGCCGAGACCAGCTGGGGCACACCGGCCGTCGACGTGGTCGCCGGAGTCCACGCGCAGCTCGCGGAGGCGGGGGTGATGGAGAGTCGCCGTTCCCCGGTCTGCACACTGGAGTCGCGGGACCACTTCTCGTACCGCCGTGACCGGGTGACCGGGCGGCTTGCCGGATATGTCTGGTTGGACTGAAAAATGACGGACCGTGAGTCGGAACTCGCCGGGAACCTGGCGCGGGTGGAGGAACGCATCTCGTCGGCCTGCGCGGCGGCGGGACGCGGGCGGGACGAGGTGACCCTCATCGTGGTCACCAAGACCCACCCGGCGAGTGACGTACGTCTGCTGGCGGACCTGGGTGTCCGTCATGTGGCGGAGAATCGCGACCAGGACGCCGCCCCCAAGGCGGAGACCTGCGCGGACCTGCCGCTCACCTGGCACTTCGTCGGCCAGTTGCAGACCAACAAAGTCCGTTCCGTGGCGGGATACGCGCACCTGGTGCAGTCGGTCGACCGGCCGAAGCTCGTGACGGCCCTGTCCGCGGCCGCCGCGAACGCGGGCCGGGAGCTCGGCTGCCTCGTACAGATCGCCCTCGACGCCGAGTCGGGCGGACGGGGGGCCCGCGGGGGCGCCGCACCGGAGCAGCTCGCGGAGTTGGCGGACCTCGTGGCCGGCTCGCCCGGACTGCGGATCGACGGGCTGATGACCGTCGCCCCGCTGACCGGTCCGTACGCGGGACGCGAACAGGCCGCTTTCGAGCGGCTGGTGGAATTGTCATCCCGGCTGCGCGCGGACCATCCGACTGCCACGATGGTCTCGGCCGGGATGAGCGCAGACCTGGAACAGGCCGTGGCGGCCGGTGCGACACATGTACGCGTCGGCACTGCGGTACTCGGCGCGAGACCCCGGCTCGGGTAACGTCGCGAAGAAAGTCGGACCACAGCAGAAAATATGGTCATTCCCGCTGATGGGCGGGCAGACCACGTGGATCGCGGGCAGTTGGTGACATTCGTGACACGGCGGCACCTGCGACAGGGCGATCCACCACAGAGCGGAGGACTCAGAGAATGGCCGGCGCGATGCGCAAGATGGCGGTCTACCTCGGCCTCGTGGAGGACGACCGGTACGACAACCCGGGGTATGACCCCGACGACGAGTTCGAGCCCGAGCCGGAACCCGAGCGAGCCCGAGACCGGGATCGCCGACAGCAGCCTGTTCACCAAGCGCCCGTATCGGACGAACCGGTACGAGTCGCACAGCCACCGGCGCAGCGGGAGCCCATCCCAATTCCGGTTGAAAACGGACGTCCTGCGCGAATCGCCCCCGTGGCATCCATCACACCCGATCGCTCGAACCTGGAGAAGAACGCCCCCGTGATCATGCCCAAGGTCGTCTCCGAGCGGGAGCCGTACCGCATCACGACGCTGCACCCCCGGACCTACAACGAGGCCCGTACCATCGGGGAACACTTCCGTGAGGGCACTCCGGTGATCATGAATCTCACGGAGATGGACGACACGGATGCGAAGCGTCTCGTGGACTTCGCCGCCGGTCTCGTCTTCGGTCTGCACGGCAGCATTGAACGCGTGACACAGAAGGTGTTCCTGCTGTCGCCTGCTAACGTCGATGTCACGGCGGAGGACAAGGCCCGCATCGCGGAGGGCGGGTTCTTCAACCAAAGCTAGACCGATCCGTCAGATACGGGACCGGGAACAGAGCGGAAGCTGGGGAGAGGGAAGCGCGGGATGGGTGTCGCACTACAGGTCGTCTACATCGCGCTGATGTGCTTCCTCATCGTGCTGATCTTCCGACTGGTCATGGACTACGTGTTCCAGTTCGCACGTTCATGGACACCCGGCAAGGCGATGGTGGTCGTTTTGGAGGCCACCTACACTGTCACCGATCCACCGCTCAAGCTTCTTCGGCGTTTCATCCCGCCGTTGCGTCTCGGGGGCGTGGCACTCGACCTGTCCTTCTTCGTTCTGATGATCATCGTTTACATCCTCATCAGTTTCGTGAGCACCGCTGCGAGAAGCGTGTGAACGATGTGCTCCCCCGCAGGCGCGGGGACAGTCCCGATACGGTCTTGCCGACTGCCGACGACTACGTAGAGGTGAAGAAGAGATGCCGCTGACCCCCGAGGACGTGCGGAACAAGCAGTTCACGACCGTCCGCCTCCGAGAAGGCTATGACGAGGACGAGGTCGATGCCTTCCTCGACGAGGTCGAGTCCGAACTGACGCGCCTGCTGCGCGAGAACGAGGACCTGCGCGCCAAGCTGGCCGCCGCCACGCGTGCCGCCGCGCAGAACCAGCAGCAGCAGGGCATGCGCAAGCCGGAACCCCAGGACCAGCGAGGCCCCGGCGCCCCCGTGCCCGCGGCCATATCCGGCCCGCCGCAGCAGCAGCCCCAGATGGGCCCGCCCCAGCTGCCGGGCGGCCAGCCGCAACTGCCGCCGGGCCCCGGCGGGAACGGACCGCAGGGCCCGGGCCCGATGGGCGGCCCCATGCAGCAGCACCCCATGGGCGGACCGCAGGGCATGGGCCAGCAGCAGTCCATGCAGCAGCAACAGCAGCAGCAACAGCAGCAGCAGTCGATGGGCGGACAGAACCCGCTCGGCCAGCCGATGGGCCAGCAGATGCAGCCCATGGGGCAGCAGATGCAGCCGATGGGGCAGCAGATGCAGCCCATGGGCCAGCCGATGCACCAGCAGCAGCCCCAGCAGCTTCCGCAGCAGAGCCCCGGTGGCGACAGTGCCGCCCGCGTCCTGTCGCTGGCGCAGCAGACCGCCGACCAGGCGATCGCGGAGGCCCGTTCCGAGGCCAACAAGATCGTCGGCGAGGCCCGGTCGCGCGCCGAGGGCCTGGAGCGGGACGCCCGCGCCAAGGCCGACGCGCTGGAGCGGGACGCGCAGGAGAAGCACCGCGTCGCGATGGGCTCCCTGGAGTCCGCCCGCGCCACGCTGGAGCGCAAGGTCGAGGACCTTCGGGGCTTCGAGCGCGAGTACCGCACGCGTCTGAAGTCCTACCTGGAGTCGCAGCTGCGTCAGCTGGAGACCCAGGCGGACGACTCGCTGGCCCCGCCGCGCAACCCGGGTGCCCCCTCGCTGCCGCCGTCGCCGTCGCCTTCGATGGCTCCCGCCGGTGCGATGGGCCACTCCATGGGCGGCCCGTCGATGGGCGGCCCGTCCCCCATGGGCGGTCCCTCCCCGATGGGTGCCCCGTCCTACGGCGGCAACCAGCAGCAGATGTCCCCGGCGATGACCCAGCCGATGGCTCCGGTGCGGCCGGCCGCGCCGCAGCCGATGCAGGCGCCGTCTCCCATGCGGGGCTTCCTGATCGACGAGGACGACAACTAGGCGCCGCGTTCGGCGTCGGCAGTCGCTTCACGGGCCGGGCCCGGTTCCCCTTCGGGGGTGCCGGGCCCGGCCCGTTTCGTGCGTCCCGGTGCCGGTGGCTGGGGCCGGTCCCAGTGGGGGTGCCGCTGTCGCGGGGCGGGTGCGGCTCACCGCCCTGGGGCTCCGCCCCAGACCCCGCGCCTCAAACGCCGGCGGGGCTGGAGGGGGCGTGCCTCAAACGCCGGCGGGGCTGGAGGGGGCGTGGCTCAAACGCCGGCGGGGCCGGAGGTGGAGCGGATCAGCCACCGGCGGGGCTGGAGGTGGAGCGGCATACGCAAGCGGCCCGTACCCCCCCGGGAGGGGAGGTGCGGGCCGCTGGGGTGGGGGGTTACGCCTTGCGGAGTTGGAAGGTGAGGGAGAGGGGCTCGTCCGTGAAGGGGGCGCCGTACGCGGCGTCCGCTTCGCCGGGGGCGAAGTCCACGGCCAGGACCTCGTCGGAGATCAGGGCCGCGTGGTCGGTCAGCGCCGTCACGACCTCGGGCTCCGGCGAGGACCACCGCAGGGCGATCCGGTCCGCCACGTCCAGGCCGGAGTTCTTGCGGGCCTCCTGGATCAGGCGGATCGCGTCACGGGCCAGGCCCGCCAGCCGCAGCTCGGGGGTGATCTCCAGGTCCAGGGCGACGGTCGCCCCGGAGTCGGAGGCGACCGACCAGCCCTCGCGCGGGGTCTCGGTGATGATGACCTCCTCCGGGGTGAGGGCCACCGTCTCGCCGTTCACCTCGACCTCGGCGAAGCCGGAGCGCAGGGCCAGGGACAGTGCCGCCGCGTCGGCGGCGGCCACCGCCTTCGCCACGTCCTGCACGCCCTTGCCGAAGCGCTTGCCCAGCGCACGGAAGTTGGCCTTCGCCGTGGTGTCCACCAGGGACCCGCCGACCTCCGAGAGGGACGCCAGCGAGGAGACGTTCAGCTCCTCCGTGATCTGGGACCGGAGCTCGGGGGAGAGGGCGTCGAAGCCCGTGACCCCGACCAGCGCGCGCGACAGCGGCTGGCGGGTCTTCACGCCCGACTCCGCGCGGGTGGCGCGGCCCAGCTCGACCAGGCGGCGCACCAGCTGCATGTGGCGGGAGAGGTCCGGGTCGACCTGCGCGGCGTCCGGCTCCGGCCAGGAACTGAGGTGCACGGACTCCGGCGCCTCCGGGGTGACCGGGACGATCATGTCCTGCCAGACCCGCTCCGTGATGAAGGGGGTCAGCGGGGCCATCAGGCGGGTCACCGTCTCCACCACGTCGTGGAGCGTGCGCAGCGCGGCCGGGTCACCCTGCCAGAAGCGGCGGCGCGAGCGGCGGACGTACCAGTTGGAGAGGTCGTCGACGAACGCCGACAGCAGCTTGCCGGCGCGCTGGGTGTCGTACGTCTCCATCGCCTCCGTCACCTCGGCGACAAGGGTGTGGAGTTCGGACAGCAGCCACCGGTCGAGCACCGTGCGGTCGGCCGGCGCCGGGTCGGCGGCGGACGGGGCCCAGTTCGACGTACGGGCGTACAGCGCCTGGAAGGCCACCGTGTTCCAGTACGTGAGGAGGGTCTTGCGCACGACCTCCTGGATCGTGCCGTGGCCCACGCGCCGCGCCGCCCACGGGGAGCCGCCCGCCGCCATGAACCAGCGGACGGCGTCCGCGCCGTGCTGGTCCATCAGCGGGATCGGCTGCAGGATGTTGCCCAGGTGCTTGGACATCTTGCGGCCGTCCTCGGCGAGGATGTGGCCGAGGCAGACCACGTTCTCGTACGCGGACTTGTCGAAGACGAGGGTGCCGACCGCCATGAGGGTGTAGAACCACCCGCGGGTCTGGTCGATGGCCTCCGAGATGAACTGCGCCGGGTAGCGCTTCTCGAAGATCTCCTTGTTCTTGTACGGGTAGCCCCACTGCGCGAACGGCATCGAACCCGAGTCGTACCAGGCGTCGATGACCTCGGGTACGCGGACGGCCTCCAGCGCGCAGCCCTCGTGCGTGCAGGTGAAGGTGACGTCGTCGATGTACGGGCGGTGCGGGTCCAGCGCCGACTGGTCGGTGCCCGTCAGCTCGGACAGCTCCGCGCGGGAGCCGACGCAGGTGAGGTGGTTCTCCTCGCAGCGCCAGATCGGCAGCGGGGTGCCCCAGTACCGGTTGCGGGACAGCGCCCAGTCGATGTTGTTGTTGAGCCAGTCGCCGAAGCGGCCCTGCTTGACGGAGTCCGGGAACCAGTTGGTCTTCTCGTTCTCCCGCAGCATCGCGTCCTTGACGGCGGTGGTGCGGACGTACCAGGACGGCTGCGCGTAGTAGAGCAGCGCCGTGTGACAGCGCCAGCAGTGCGGGTAGCTGTGCTCGTAGGCGATGTGCTTGAAGAGCAGGCCGCGCGCGTCGAGGTCGGCGGTCAGCTTCTCGTCGGCCTTCTTGAAGAAGACGCCGCCGACGAGCGGGATCTCCTCCTCGAAGGTGCCGTCGGGGCGGACCGGGTTCACGACGGGCAGGCCGTACGCGCGGCAGACCGCGAGGTCATCGGCGCCGAAGGCGGGGGACTGGTGGACGAGACCGGTGCCGTCCTCGGTCGTGACGTACTCGGCGTTCACGACGTAGTGGGCGGGCACCGGGCTTCCCTCGCCGGTGCTCGGGAACGCGACCAGGTCGAAGGGGCGCTGGTAGGTCCAGCGCTCCATCTCCTTGCCGGTGAAGGACGCGCCGGTGGCCGACCAGCCCTCGCCGAGGGACTTCTCCAGCAGCGGCTCGGCGACGACGACCTTCTCGGTCCCGTCGGTGGCCACGACGTACCGGACCTCCGGGTGCGCCGCGACGGCGGTGTTGGACACCAGGGTCCAGGGGGTCGTCGTCCAGACGAGGAGGGCCGCCTCGCCCGCGAGCGGGCCGGAGGTCAGCGGGAAGCGGACGTAGACGGAGGGGTCGACGACCGTCTCGTAGCCCTGGGCCAGCTCGTGGTCCGACAGGCCGGTGCCGCAGCGGGGGCACCAGGGGGCGACGCGGTGGTCCTGCGTGAGGAGGCCCTTGTTGAAGATCTCCTTCAGCGACCACCACACGGACTCGACGTACTCGGGGTCCATGGTCCGGTAGGCGTCGTCCAGGTCGACCCAGTAGCCCATGCGGGTCGTCAGCTCGGTGAACGCGTCGGTGTGGCGGGTCACGGACTCGCGGCACTTGGCGTTGAACTCGGCGATGCCGTACGCCTCGATGTCCTTCTTGCCGTTGAAGCCCAGTTCCTTCTCGACGGCGAGCTCGACGGGCAGGCCGTGGCAGTCCCAGCCGGCCTTGCGGGCCACGTGGTAGCCGCGCATCGTGCGGAACCGGGGGAAGACGTCCTTGAAGACGCGGGCCTCGATGTGGTGCGCGCCGGGCATGCCGTTCGCGGTGGGCGGGCCCTCGTAGAAGACCCACTCGGGGCGGCCCTCGGACTGCTCCAGGGTCTTGGCGAAGGTCTTGCTCTCGCGCCAGAAGTCGAGAACGGCGTGTTCGAGGGCGGGCAGGTCGACCTGGGCGGGTACCGGGCGGTACTGCGGCGGTGTGGTCATGAGGCTGAACTCTTCCTCCGGCGGGATGTCACTTCCGTCCGGAGGGACGAGAGCCGGCACGGCCCCCGCGGTACCACCCTCCTTGGCCGCCGGACACGTCCGACCGCCCCCTCATTGGGGTGCGAAGCCGGTTCTACTCGCCGTACGCGGGCCCGGGGGTCGCGTACGCGCTTTCTTCCGGCGGCTCCGGGGTGATCCTTCACGTCGCGCTCGCCCCCGGGCTCTCACCGT
Organism: Streptomyces sp. NPDC002044; assembly: GCF_040296725.1. Taxonomy (NCBI): domain Bacteria; kingdom Bacillati; phylum Actinomycetota; class Actinomycetes; order Kitasatosporales; family Streptomycetaceae; genus Streptomyces; species Streptomyces sp. NPDC002044. The sequence continues at coordinate 24,604 of NZ_JBEOXU010000037.1, read as the reverse complement.
CCCCGGGTCGCTCCTGGCTGCGTCCGACGCTACTCGTCCCCATCCATGCCTCTCGCTGGGGCCAGTGTACGGGCCGGGGGCGCGGTCGGCCGACCGGTTGGCGGGGCGTGCGCGGCGGCCCGCGCTCCCGGCGCCCCGGGAGCGGCGCGATGGGGGCGCGGGGCGGGGGCGGCGCGGTGGGCCGGGGCGGGCGGCCGGGTGCCCCGGACGGGCTGATGCGCCGGTATGGGATCCGGTGGGGCGCGAGGGGCGGATTACCGGGCTTCCGGATGGGCACAACGGTTTCAGGTCGGCCACGAGGGAAGCGTCTCCCGTTGCCGCGGGGCCGGAGTCGATTTATCGTTCCGGCACGATTCGCGAGCAATGATCACAGTATGTGAAGGGGCCGCGGCCATGGTGGCGAAGAAGACCGCCGGGAGTACAGCCAAGAGGGCCGCCGGGAAGGCTGCGGCGACCGAGGAAGCGGCTCCGGCCGGGAAGAAGACCGCCGCCCGGAAGACCGCTGCCCGCAAGACCGCCGCCGCCACGAAGGCGACGACGGGGAAGACGACCGCCGCCGAGGCCGAGGCCGAGGGTGCGGGCGCCGCCGAGAAGACGGATGCCGTCGAGAAGCGGAAGGCCACGGCCAAGGCGGCCGCGGCCGAGGGGGCGGCGCATGCCGCGAAGAAGACGGGAGTCCGCAAAGTGGTTGCCAAGAAGAGCACCGGTACGGCGAGGAAGACGGCGGCGGCCGCCACCAGCGGGCTGCCCAAGACCCGCGTCACGGAGGTCACCGCGCCGGGCGAGCTCGCCGTACCGGGCGAGCTCGCCGTACGGCCCGGCGAGGACCCGTGGACGCGGGGAGAGGCCGACGAGGCCCGCACCGAGCTGATGAGCGAGGTGCTGCGGCTGCGCGCCGAGCTGGACGCCTCCGAGGCGGCCATCTCCGGCCTGATGCGGGACTCAGGCGACGGGGCGGGCGACGACCAGGCCGACACGGGCACCAAGAACATCACGCGGGAGTCCGAGCTGTCCCTCGCGGCGAACGCCACCTCGATGCTGGAGCAGACCGAGCGGGCCCTGGAGCGGCTGGAGGCGGGCACGTACGGCCTCTGCGAGAACTGCGGGCAGCCCATCGGCAAGGCCAGGATGCAGGCCTTCCCCCGGGCCACGCTGTGCGTGGACTGCAAGCAGAAGCAGGAGCGGCGGCACTGACCGGTCCTGCGGGCCCGTCCCGTCCCCCGTCGGCGCCCGGCCGGGCGGGAGCGGGTCGAGGGGGCGCCTGGAGGGCGCCCGGCGGGTGCCCTGACGTACTCTCGTGTTCGGTCAGGGTCCAGGAACCTGGCGGAGCTGTGTCGCAACCTGGTTCGAGCTAGTTCGAGGGACTCACGTGGCAGAGGCGGAGCGCATCATCGGTACGCCGGAGGTCGGAGACGACTCCCAGCCGGAGTCCGCCGGGCCCAGGGGGCATCGGCGGATCGTGGCACTGCTCGTCGTGGCGGTGCTGGCCTACGTGCTGGACCTCGGCAGCAAGCTGCTCGTCGTGGCCAAGCTGGAGCACCAGCCGCCGATCGAGATCATCGGCGACCTGCTGAAGTTCGAGGCCGTCCGCAACCCGGGCGCCGCCTTCGGCTTCGGCGAGGCTTTCACGATCATCTTCACCTGCATCGCGGCCAGCGTGATCGTCGTGATCATCCGGTTGGCCCGCAAGCTCTACAGCCTGCCGTGGGCGATCGCGCTCGGTCTGCTGCTGGGCGGGGCCCTGGGCAACCTGACCGACCGGATCTTCCGCTCGCCGGGCGTGTTCCGCGGCGCGGTCGTCGACTTCATCGCGCCGGCCCACTTCGCGGTCTTCAACCTCGCGGACTCGGCGATCGTGTGCGGCGGCATCCTGATCGTGCTGCTGTCGTTCAAGGGTCTGGACCCGGACGGCACCGTCCACAAGGACTGATCGCGGGGCCGCTCGGGGACGGCCCGTCTGCCGAGTCCTGCATACTCGACAGGTGAGTACGATTCCCGAGATCCGAACCCTGCCCGTTCCCGATGGCCTCGAGGGCGAGCGCGTCGACGCCGCCATCGCCCGTATGTTCGGTTTCTCCCGGACGAAGGCGGCCGAACTCGCGGCCGCGGGAAAGGTGTCGGTCGACGGCAGTGTCGTCGGGAAGTCCGAACGTGTACACGGTGGCGCCTGGCTCGAAGTCGAGATGCCCGCCCCGCCGCGGCCCGTCGAGGTGATCGCCGAGCCCGTCCCGGGCATGGAGATCGTCCATGACGACGACGACATCGTCGTCATCATGAAGCCGGTGGGCGTCGCCGCCCACCCGAGCCCCGGCTGGACCGGCACCACCGTCATCGGCGGCCTCGCCGCCGCCGGATACCGCATCTCCACCTCCGGCGCCGCCGAGCGCCAGGGCATCGTGCACCGCCTCGACGTCGGCACGTCCGGCCTGATGGCCGTCGCGAAGTCGGAGCGCGCCTACACCTCGCTGAAGAACCAGTTCCGCGAGCGCGTCGTCGACAAGCGCTACCACGCGCTGGTCCAGGGCCACCCGGACCCGATGAGCGGCACCATCGACGCGCCGATCGGCCGCCACCCGACCGCCGACTACAAGTGGGCCGTGACCCAGGAGGGCAAGCCCTCCGTCACCCACTACGACCTCATCGAAGCCTTCCGCGCCGCCTCGCTGCTGGACATCAAGCTGGAGACGGGGCGCACGCACCAGATCCGCGTGCACATGGCCGCGCACCGTCACCCCTGCGTCGGCGACCTGACCTACGGCGCCGACCCGACCGTCGCCAAGCGCCTCGGGCTGACCCGGCAGTGGCTGCACGCGGTCCGGCTCGGCTTCGAGCACCCGTCGGACGGGCAGTGGGTCGAGTTCGAGAGCACCTACCCGGCCGACCTGCGCAACGCGCTGGACGTGATCCGGGCGGAGAGCGAGTGACGGACGGCGGGCGGGCGACGGGTGGCGGGCCGGTGCCCGCCTTCGCCGTCCGCGTGGCCGCGGGGGAGGCCGACATGGCCGCCTGCTTCGCGGTCCGGACCGAGGTGTTCGTGGTCGAGCAGTCCGTCCCGCCGTCGGTCGAGTACGACGCGTACGACGCGGACGCGGTGCACGTACTGGCCGTGGACCCGGACGGGAAACCACTGGGCACGGGGCGGCTGCTGTACGGGGCCGCCGCGCTGGCCAAGACCGGGTCCGAGGGCGTCGGCTCGCTGGGCCGGCTGGCCGTGAGCGCGGCCGCGCGCGGGCTGGGCGTGGGCGTCGCGCTGGTCCGCGCGATCGAGGCGGAGGCGGCCGGGCGGGGCCTGACGGCCGTCGACCTGGGCGCGCAGACGCACGCGCTGGGCTTCTACGAGCGGCTCGGGTACGAGGCGTACGGGCCGGAGTTCCTGGACGCGGGCATCCCGCACCGCTCGATGCGGCGCCGCCTCGCGGCTGGCTGACCCGGCCTGCTCCGGGCCGGGCCCCGGCCCGCCTGGCCTCGCCCGCTGTGCCGTGTCGTGGCGCGCCGCTTCCGGGGGCTCCGCCCCCGGACCCCCGCGCCTCAAACGCCGACGGGGCTGGTTGGGCCGGTACGGGCCGACGGGGCTGGATGGGCCGGTACGGGCCCGCGGGGCTGGATGTGCCGACACGGGCCGGCCTTGGTGGTCGCCGGGCATGTCGAGTGGGGCGGACTGGCAGGGTGGGGGAGTGGATCAGCTAGCTCTGCTGTTCGTGCTGTTGCTCGGGGCCGTGGTCACCGTCCCGCTCGGAGACCGGCTCGGACTGCCCTCACCCGTTCTCATGACCATCGGCGGGGTGGCCCTCGCCCTGCTGCCGTCCGTGCCGAACGTCGACGTCCCGCCCGACTACATCCTGCCGCTGGTGCTGCCGCCGCTGCTGTACGCCTCCGTGCAGCGCACCTCCTGGCGCCAGTTCGCCGCCAACGTCCGGCCCATCCTGCTGCTGGCCGTGGCCCTGGTGTTCGTCACGACCGCCGCCGTCGCCGCCGTCGCGCACGCCGCCGTGCCGGGGCTGCCGATCGCAGCCGCCGTCGCGCTCGGCGCGCTCGTCGCGCCGCCCGACCCGGTCGCCGCGACCGCCGTCGCCGGTTCGCTCGGGCTGCCCCGCCGCATGGTGTCGATCCTGGAGGGCGAGGGGCTCTTCAACGACGTCACCGCCATCGTGCTCTACCACGTGGCCATCGCCGCCGCCGTCAGCGGCAGCTTCTCGCTGCCCGACGCGCTCGGCGAGTTCGTGCTGTCCGCCGTCGTCGCGGTCGCCGTCGGTCTCGCCTTCGGCTGGATCACCCACCGCATGATGAGCAGGCTCGGCGACGCCACGCTGCAGATCGGCCTGACGCTGCTGGTGCCGTTCGTCTCGTACGTGGTGGCGGAGGAGCTCCAGGGGTCGGGGGTGCTGGCGGTCCTGACGACGGCGCTGTTCCTGGCCGAGTACGCGTCCGACGCCGACGACGTCCTGGGCCGGCTCGCCGGGCACACCTTCTGGGAAGTCGTCGACATGCTGGTCACCGGCGTGGCGTTCGGGCTGATCGGCCTGGAGCTCCACAACGTGTTCGGCACCGCGCAGGGCCGCGCCTGGGAGATGGCGGGCTGGGCGGGCGTCGTGATCGCCGTGGTGGTCGGCGTACGGCTGGTGTGGCTGCTGCCGGCCGGCTGGGTCGCGCAGAAGCTGCACAAGCGGCGCGACTACGACGAGGAGATCCCGGTGAGCTGGCGGGAGAGCGTCGTCATGTGGTGGGCCGGGATGCGGGGCGTGGCCTCGGTGGCCCTCGCCCTCGCCATCCCGTTCGAGACCGACGCGGGCGAACCGTTCCCGGCGCGGGACGAGATCGTCTTCATCGCCTTCGCGGTGATCATGGCGACCCTCGTGGTGCAGGGGCTCACCCTGCCGTGGCTGGTGCGGCGGCTGGGCGTGGCGGCCGACTCCGACGCGGACCGTGACGCCGAGCGGGCGTTGGCGATCCGCGCCGCGAAGGCAGCCAAACGGCGGCTGAAGGAGATCGAGGAGGTGGAGGAGCTGCCGGACGACCTGGTGGAGACCCTCTACCGGCGGGCGTACGACGTGGGGGCCCGCATCAGCCCCGACATGGTCGACGAGGAACGCCGGGAGGCGTACGCGCAGCGGGTGGAGCGGATCCGGGACGTCCAGCGGATCCAGCGCGAGATGATGTCCGCCGCCCGGCACGAGGTACTGGCCGCGCGCAGCGAGGCCGGGTCCGACCCGGAGGTCGTGGACCGGGTGCTGCGGCACCTGGACGTACGCAGCCTGCGGAACCCGTAGGGCGGAGCAGGCCGGGGCCCCACCCGCCCCGGGGCCCCGCCGGCCGGTCAGACCGCGTAGCGGTCCGGGGCGAAGAGGGAGCCGTTCGCCGCGATCCACTGCGAGGTGCGGCGCAGGCCGTCCTCCAGGGAGACCCGGGGCCGCCAGCCGGCCCACTCGCGGGCCCGGGAGTTGTCCGACAGCAGCCGCTGCACCTCACTGCCCGCCGGACGCAGCCGGGACGGGTCCACGACCACCCGCGCGTCCCGGCCGGAAGCCGCGATCAGGGCCTCGGCCAGGGCGCCGACCGAGATCTCCTCGCCGGTCCCGAGGTTGACCACCTCGCCCAGCGCCCGGTCGCACTCCGCGACGGCGAGGAAGCCCTCGGCCGTGTCCGTCACGTACGTGAAGTCGCGGGTCGGGGTGAGCGAGCCGAGCCGGATCTCCCGCGAGCCCGCGTGCAGCTGGGACAGGATCGTCGGGATGACGGCGCGCGCCGACTGCCGGGGGCCGTAGGTGTTGAACGGCCGCACCACCGTCACCGGCAGGTCGAAGGCGTGGTGGAAGGAGAGCGCCGCCATGTCCGCGCCGATCTTCGACGCGGAGTAGGGCGACTGCGGCTGCAGCGGGTGGCTCTCGGAGATCGGCGCCGTCAGGGCCGTCCCGTACACCTCGCTGGTGGAGGTGTGCACGAGACGGCGCACGGCGTGGCGCCGGCACGCCTCCGCCACGTTCTGCGTGCCCGTCACGTTCGTCTGGACGTACGCGCCGGGCGAGGCGTAGCTGTACGGGATCCCGATGAGCGCCGCCAGGTGGAAGACGGTGTCGCAGCCCGCCACCGCGTCGCTGACACGGCCCGCGTCGCGGACGTCGCCCGCCCACATCTCGACGGGGCCGCCCGGATCGGCGAGGTGGCGGGCCAGGTTGCCCTTCTCGGCGTACGGCTTGTAGTGCACGAAGGCGCGCACCCGCGCGCCCCGGGACACCAGCAGGTCCACCAGCGTCGAGCCGATGAAGCCCTCGGCTCCGGTGACGAGGACGGTGCGGCCGGTCCAGCTGTTCACATGCGCTCCAGGAGAGGGGTGGTGGGGACGGCGCCGGCGACGCGGAGGACCTCCGCGGCCAGCAGTTCGGCGGCCCGCGCGTGCGGGCCGGGGTCGGCGGCGCCGGCCATCGCCGCCAGCCGGGCCGGATCGGCCAGCAGCGGTCCGATGAGCCCGGCGAGGCGCTCGGCGGTGGTCTCGGCGTCGGGCAGCAGCAGCCCGGCGCCCGTGTCGGACAGCACCCGGGCGTTGTGGGTCTGGTGGTCGCCCGGGGCGTACGGGTACGGCACCAGGACGGCGGGCACGCCGGTCGCCGCCAGCTCGGCGACCGTCGCCGAACCGGCGCGGCACACCACCAGGTCGGCGGCCGCGTAGACCAGGTCCATCCGGTCCAGGTACGGCAGGGCCCGCGCGATCCGCGCCCCGCCGGAGGCCCCGAGGGCGGCGGCCGCGTCCGGCAGGGCCGCCGGGCCCGTCTTGACCAGCAGCTGTACGTCGTCGCGGCCCTGCCAGAGCGCGGCCAGGCCGGTCGCGGCCCGGGTCAGGCGGACGGCGCCCAGGCTGCCGCCGTTGAAGACCACCAGCCGCCGCCCCCCGGGGACCCCCAGGGCCCGCCGGGCCTCGGCGCGCAGGGCCGTCCGGTCCGGGCCGCCGAGCCGCGCGAGGCCGGCCAGCGCGGCGGAGATCGGCATCCCCGTGGTCAGCGCCCGCGCCCCGCCCGCGAGATGGGCGCGGCTGCGGTCGAAGGCCACCGCCACGTGCGGGGTGAGGCGGGCGGCGAACCGGTTGGCGCGGCCGGGCACCGCGTTGGACTCGTGGATCACCGCCGGCACCCCGGCCAGCCGCGCCCCGAGCACGGCGGGGGCGCTCGGGTAGCCGCCCATGCCGACGACGGCGTGCGCGCCCTGCGCCCGGATCACGGAGCGGGCCTGGTGCGCGGACTTCAGCAGCGCCGCGGGCAGCAGGAACCGCTTCGCTCCCAGGGCCGGGTCGAAGGGGATCATGTCGACGGTGTGCAGGCGGTAGCCGGCGCCGGGGATCAGGTCGCTCTCCAGGCCCCGCTCGGTCCCGATGAACGAGACCACGGCGCCGGGGACGGCCGCGCGCAGCGCCTCGGCGAGGGCCAGTCCCGGGTAGATGTGCCCGCCGGTGCCGCCCGCACCGATCACGACGGACAGTGCCGCTGGGGTGTGTGGTGTGGTCATGACCGCACACTCCCGGTGCGGCTTAAGAACGTTCTAAGAGTCGATCCGGCGGCCCGTAGCGGATAGCCGCAGTTCAGAGCCCTTTCACCGTGCCCACGCCCGCCCCGAGGGAGCCAATCTGGGAGCCACGACCCGCATTTCGCTGCTCTTACGGCGTGTCGGCAAGGGCTCCCGTAAGAACGGGACACGCCGGACGCCAAGAGGTACTGCGCGCACATCAGGGCTAGGCCCTTACGAGCCATCTGGTGCGCACCAAATGCAAGCCCTTGGTTCGTTCGGGCCTGCCGGTGCGCTTCTGCGTGACTTCAGGAAACGGCCCAGACGGGGGGCCTCGGTAGCCAACAGGGTTTAACCTCAGGGGTGTTAACCCGCTCCACCTGCGGCGACTCGGTCAAGTCCTGGCGGGTGGCACGGCCATCGGAGGCGATGCACGTGGGCCAGGGATTACGAGACGTTCGTACGGCGCGGGGATGGTCGCAGGAGCGGCTGATCTTCGAGATCGAGCGCTACGCGCGGCAGCACATACTGAACGTCGCCTCAAGTGCAAGCCTGAAGACCTACGTGTCCGAGTGGGAGAACGGCCGGCGCGTCATCACGGAGCGATACGCCGTGATCCTCCGGCCACTTCTCGGGGTTACGGACGCCGAGTTGGGCGGGGAGCGTGCGCAGGCGGTCCACCAGCAAGCTGACGGCTACGAGGACCTGTTGAGTCGGATCGACTCGGCGCGGAGCGTCAGCGACTCCATGGTGAGCACCTTCATGGACCAGACCGAGCTACTGCGGACCATGGACCGACAGACGGGGGCATCCGGCCTGGTGGACCAGATGGGCGGACATCTGGCGAGGATGGAGGACGCGCTCACGTTTGCTGTGTTGCCAGGAACGCGTCGCCCCATCGCGACGGCATTGGCCGGGGCAGCGACATTGGCGGCCTGGCAGGCGCTAGATGCCGGTGCCGTAGAGCGCGCCTGGCGGCACTACGAGCTGGCGAAACGAGCCGCGCAGGATGCAGACGCGCCGCAGTATTTGGCTCACGCCATGGGGGAGCAGGCGTACGTCCTGGGTGATGCCGGCCGACCGGAGATGGCGGTGGAGTTGATTCGTGACGCGCAGCGTACACACGCGGAGCGGCAGTCACCCCGCCGTCGGGCATGGCTGAGCGCGGCCGAAGCAGAACTGTGCGCCGCTGCTGGAATGCACGACGATGTCAGGGGTGCGGTCGACCGGGCGGCGACCTCACTGCCGGCAGGTGCGGATGCCCGCGACCCGGACATGCTGAGCATCTCCCTGAATGCTGACCACCTGGCCCGTTGGCGGGGAAACGTACTGGCACTCCTGGGCGACAGCTTGGCCATGGATGACCTCTACGTATCGCTCCAGACAACCGACCCCACCTTCGTCCGTGCCAAGGCAGGCCTGCACAGCGACCTGACGCAGGCGCATCTTGCCCGCGGCGAGTTCGACGAGGCCCGTTCGAACCTTCAACAGGCGCGCCTGCTGGCGAACCGCACGGGGTCCGTGCGGCATCGCCGGCGTGTGGAGCTGCTTACGGGGCGGCTGTAGCCCGCGACGCGAGGACATGAAGGAGGGCGACCAGGGTTCCTGACCCCATGAGCTTCCCCTCAGCCATGAGTCCGGGGATATCCGCCAGGGGAACCCAAGCGATCTGTCCGGCCTCCTCGACATCCGTGGGTTCGCCCACCTTCACCGCACCGCGCGCCACGAAGATCTCATGGGGTGAGTCGACCATGCCGATCATGGGCTGATACGTCACGACGTGCTCGACGTTCGTCGGAAGCCAGCCGGTTTCTTCCTCGGTCTCGCGCACTGCCGTGGTCGCCGCGTCCTCGCCTTCGTCCACGATGCCGCCGGGAAGTTCCCATCCCCACTGCTGCGGGACGAAGCGATAGCGCCACAGCATCAGGACGCGCTGCTGCTCGTCGATCACAGCCGTGATCGCTACATGGTGGAGACGCACCACGTGGTGCTCGAACCGCTCGGCCCCGGGCGGCTCGACTTCGACGAGGTCGAGGTTCACCCACCGGTTCTCATAGACCGTCCTGCTGCCATGGATGGTCCAAGGTTCCATCTCCGCCGGCGTGGCAACGGTCTCGCCACCCACGACGCGGTACGAACTGCGGTCGTACGCCTTGATGAGCCGCTCGCTCGCCATTCGTGCGAGTACCTGGCGGAGAGCGGTACGGCCGATCTCCAGCTCAGCGCTCATAGTCCGCTCGGAGGGAAGCTTCTGGCCGGGTCCGTACTTGCCCGACTCGATCCAAGACCGGATCGTCTGGTAGACCCTCGTCGACTTCGGTCCCATCCTCAGAGCACTCTCCCCGTTCGCTGGCTGGCGGTGCAGCGTAGTCGGGGGGGATCACGGAGGTCTCAGCCATGCTCATCTCTCCTGGTCTGACTTGAGGGCATCGCAAGGGGGCACCTTCGAGTGCCCGGGGCCACCCAGGCGTCAGAATTCCGCCCCACTATCACTCCGTGTGGGTCGACGGCAGGCGAGATGACAGTGGGTTGTGGGCGAAAGCCATGGGTGTCGGCCCGGAGCTAGGGATTTGCCTAGGAGGGGTACGGGACGAAAGCTCCTGCAGAATCCACGAATATATCGTGAGACCTGCAAATGGACTCAAGATCGTCCAGCTTCTTGCGGGATGTAAAATTAGCCGTGGATGGCGTCCCGATCTTTGTTTGCTTCGCGGCCAAGACTCGAATGGCAAGAAGCGATACCTCGCTTGCGAAATAGCTTTCGGAAGCGCGTGGGAACTCTCCTCGGTCGAAATGCTTGATGGTGTTGTAGTTTATCGAGACAGCTCGCGCCAATCCGGGCAAGCTATCACACACCCTGGAGAAGTCGAGCCCTGAATGCGCGAGGCAGCGAAAGATGAAGGTGGTGGTCGTTGGCTTTCCCTTATTGTGGGTTTCTTGCTCGCCGCTCACCGTTCCGATTAGATTTCCCGCAGCTTCCAGGCTGATGGCCGCGTTCATCACGAGGCTTTCCACTTCTCCACCTGGGCGGCTGAGCGTGCTGACCGCCGGACCAATGGCGCGCTTCCACTCCCGATAGATAGAATTCCAGCTCGATAGGCCATCCATTCCGATGTCCGAAATTGATGCGATTGCATCGCTGAAATCCTTAGGTGCGGGCAAAGGCTGCGAGTGGTCCCGATACGTCAGCGAACTAATGAGGCCATAGTGCGAGTGCCCCATCGATCGGCCATTCAAGTCAGTATCGGTGAATCTCTGGTCGTAGACAGAATGCCTGCGGAAACGCATCGCGTGACCGAATACTAGAGTGAGCAGTGAAACGAACTTTCGCTGTTCCGCCAAGTGATCGCTTATCGGTCGCGGATCCGCGAACTCACTTTCAAGCGAGCCCCACTCGGACACAAGCATGCCGGGGCCTGATCTAAATGTCTCCCAATTATTGGCGATCGTGAGGGTGGCGTCACCTTGAGTCCAGCTCAATTTTGCAGGACTCTCGGCGGTGATGGTGAAACGAGTAAGTCGTCCGGATTCATCCGACTCGGGCGCATAGCGAAGCGATCGAAGCTGACTCCATTCGGCGATGCCGTCGATCTCCGACTTTAGTCGCGCCACTTTGAGTTCACTTGCGAGATCTTCGCCTGCGCTATGAAGGACGACTGATTCAGGCGTGATGAGGCCTATCGAATATCCATGTCCGAACGTCATTGAATGTCCGGAGTAGCGGCAGCCGAACAGCGAAATCGTCCCACCTCGGGTTACAAACCCCAAATTTCTTGGTGGCGATGCAGTATCGAACCAGGTGTCAGGCTCATCAAATTGACGAGTCTGGGCTCCGTGCACGTACGGAACCTCAATTCTGATGCCGCGAGCCTCCGAGTAGGTAAGCGTTGCGACAACGAAAGGCGTGTCGCGCTTCCCGTCCACGAGTAGGCCGGCCAGCGAGTCACCGAACGAGATCTTTGCAGCCATCACCCCTCCTTGTGAACTTGGAGGATACGGCTCGATAACATGATCAAGTTGGTCATTTATCAGACTGCTGAAGGCGCCCCAGGGGCGCGAGGCAAAGGGGCTGCGGCCAGCGGGTCAGCTGCAGCCGACCACGCGCCAAGTTCCCTAGACGCGCCGTCGGCCGGGCAGTGCGCTCGGCGTGCCGGACTGGCGCTAGCGCGGCAGGCTGGGGGCGTGTTGGACCAGACGGAAAATCATCGTGCATCCGGTCTCCCGGTGGGAGGCCGGAAGGTCACCGTGCACGCGGCATGGACGCGGACCTCGGGCGAGCGCCCCCCTGGGTGTCGCCGAGTTTCTGCGTCCCGCCGACCTGGAGGACGTAGACCTGAGCGAGGTCGTGCCACTCACCTGGGAGGGCGGCGGCCTCCAGGTGTGGAACCGCCCCGACGCCTGAACGTCGTCGGCGGTACTTGGGGGAGCCAATCGGGGAGCCACCCGAGGCAGCACACGCCGGATCTTCCTAGACTGTCATGGACGGTGGGGAGCCGGATCCCTTGCGGTGCAGGGGCTTCGCAATGCCGCTTCCTGAGGCGACTCTCACCCCTGGCTTAAGAACGTTCTAAGAGGTTCTCTCAGACGGGTTTGGCAGGCTTTGCCCCATGAGCTCCACGGGCAGTACGGGTGACACGGGTGGTACCGGCGGCGCGGACCGGCAGCGGATCCTCGTCGTGGACGACGAGCCCGAGGTGCGGGCGGCCGTCCAGGACGGGCTGGCCGTCGAGGGGTACGAGGTACGGGGCGCGGCCGACGGCCTGGACGCCCTCTCGCAGGTCGCGGCCTGGGAGCCCGACGCCCTCGTCCTGGACGTGATGATGCCCGTCCTCGACGGACTCGGCGTCTGCCGGCAGCTGCGCGCGATGGGCGACCGGACCCCCGTCCTGGTGCTCACCGCGCTGGACTCCGTCAGCGAACGCGTCGACGGGCTGGACGCCGGAGCCGACGACTACCTCGTCAAGCCGTTCGCGCTCGACGAGCTGGTCGCGCGGGTACGGGCGCTGCTGCGCCGGGCCGCGCCCGAGCCCGCGGGCGCCGCCTGCCCGGGCTTCGCCGACCTGGTCCTGGACCTCGCGACCCGCACCGGGCGCCGCGGCGGGCGGCCGCTGGAGTTCAGCCGGACCGAGGCCGCGCTCCTGGAACTGCTGCTGCGCCACCCCGGCCAGGTGCTCCCGCGCGAGCTGATCCTGGAGCTGGTGTGGGGGCGGGACTTCGGGCCGGACTCCAACTCCCTCGCGGTGTACGTGGGCTACCTGCGCCGGAAGCTGGAGGCCGGCGGCGAGCCCCGGCTGGTCCACACCGTGCACGGGGTCGGCTACCGGCTGGACCTCGCGTGAGCGGCGGCGGCCGGCGCCGGCTCGGGGCGGCCTGGCGCCGCAGGCGGCCGCTGCGCACCCGGCTGGCGCTGGCGGTGACCGCGGCCGTGGCGTTCGTGGCCGTGGTGGTGTGCGCGGCCGCGTTCTTCGTCGTACGGTCCGCCCTCTACCAGCAGCTCGACCTGAGCCTGACGCAGTCGGCCCGGCTCGCCGCCCAGCGGGAGCCGGGGGCCGCGCCGGGCACCCTCGCCGGGGAGTGCCGGTTCCTGGCCGCTCCCGCGTGCGCCGAGGTGGTGCCCGCCGACCCGGCCAAGGACCCCCGCACACCGGGGCTGCTGCCGGTGGCGCCGGCGGCGCGGGAGGTCGCGGCGGGGCGCAGGGCCCCGTACTACACCCACATCACCGTCTCCGGTCATCCCGCCCGGATGCTCACCACCGACTACGCCCGGGGCCGGGCGCTCCAGGTCGCGCTGCGGGCCGACACCGTCGAGGACGGCATCGAGGAGGCCGCCTGGTGGCTCGTCCTGACGGCGGCGGCCGGGGTGCTCCTCGCCGCGGTACTGGGGTACTGGGTGTCGCGGACCGGGCTGGCCCCCGTCACCCGGCTCACCGCGACCGCCGAGCGGATCGCCGCCACCCGGGACCCGCGGCACCGGATCGAACTTCCGCCGCCGGGGCGGGAGGACGAGATCACCCGGCTGGCCGGGAGCTTCAACACGATGCTCGGGGAACTGGAGCAGTCCGTCACCGCGCAGCGCCGGCTCGTCGCGGACGCCTCGCACGAGCTGCGGACCCCGCTGACGGCCCTGCGGACCAACGCGGAGCTGCTGGCCCGCGCCGACCGGCTGACCCCGGAGCAGCGGGAGCGCGCCTCGGCCGCGCTGGGGCGTCAGCTCCGGGAGGTGACCGGCCTGGTCAACGATCTGATCGAGCTGGCCCGGGACGAGGAGCCGCGGCCGCTGGTGGAGCAGGTCCGGCTGGGGCCGCTGGTGGAGCACTGCGCGGAGGTGGCGCGGGCGCACTGGCCGGCGGTCCCGGTGCGCGTACGGGTGGAGGCGCCGGCGGAGGCGGCGGTCGTCCCCGGGGTGCCGGCGCGGCTGAGCCGGCTGCTGGGGAACCTGCTGGACAACGCGGCGAAGTTCAGCCCGCCGGGGCTGCCGGTGGAGGTCGAGCTGACCGTGCCGTCCGGCGGACCGGAGGTGACGGTGCGGGACCACGGGCGGGGGATCGCGCCGCAGGACCTGCCGTACGTCTTCGACCGGTTCTACCGGGCCGGCGCCGCGCGGGCGCTGCCGGGGTCGGGGCTCGGCCTGGCGATGGCCCGGCAGATCGCGCGGGCCCACGGCGCGGAACTGGTGGCGGAACCGGCCCCGGGCGGCGGGGCGCTGTTCCGGCTGACGTTCTGAGGCGGGGCGGCGGCCGGGGCGGGCACGGGAGAGCGGTGCCCGCCCCGGCCCCCGCCTCAGGCGCCGGCGGCTCCCGGGGTCTCGGCGGTCGCGGCCCGGGCGCCCGGGACGGCGGCGGCCTCGGAGGTCGTGACGCGGGGCAGGGCGTACGGGTGGGAGGCGACGAGCCAGGCGATCATCTGCTCGCGGACCGCGCACCGCACGGTCCAGACGTCGTCGGCGTTCTTCGCGGTGACGACCGCGCGGACCTGCACGGTGTTCGGGGTGGTGTCGGTCACCGCCAGACCGACGCCGCGGCCGTCCCACTCGGGGATCTCCTTCACGAGGTCCTGGAGCCGCTCCCGCATGAGGTCGACCGGCGCGCTGTGGTCGAGGTGCCAGAAGACGGTGCCGGTCATCTGGGCGCCGCCGCGCGACCAGTTCTCGTACGGCTTGCTCGTGAAGTAGGAGACCGGCATCGTGATCCGGCGCTCGTCCCAGGTGCGGACGGTCAGGAAGGTCAGGGTGATCTCCTCGACCGTGCCCCACTCCTTGTCGACGACCACCGTGTCGCCGATGCGGACGGTGTCGCCGAAGGCGATCTGCAGGCCGGCGAAGAGGTTGCCCAGGGCGGACTGCGCGGCGATGCCCGCCACGATGCCGAGGACGCCGGCGGAGGCCAGCATCGAGGTGCCGACGGCCTTCATCGGCGGGAAGGTCAGCAGCATGGCCGCCAGCGCGACCACGACCACCACCGCCGTGACCACCCGCTGGATCAGGGTCACCTGCGTGCGCACGCGGCGGACCCGGGCGTCGTCCTGGGCCACCGAGGCGTAGCGGGCGTACGTGGAGTCGACCGCGGCCGTCGCGATGCGCACGGCCAGCCAGGCCGCGGAGGCGATCGTCACCAGGGTGAGGATCCGCCCGATGTAGAACGCGGACTCGGGAAGGAGCCCCGCGGACCGGTAGGAACCCCGGAGCAGCGCGGTGCACAGCACGACCTGGAACGGCACCCTGCAGCGCCGCAGCAGCCCCCACAGGGGGGTCTCCGGGTGCCGTCGGTCGACGCGTCGCAGCAGCCGGTCGAGCAGCCACCCGGCGAGCAGGGTGATCAGCAGCGAGCCGCCGATGACGATCAGAGGGCGTAGCAAGGTCTCCATCTCCATGACGTGAACGTAACCGGAAGCCGTCTCCGGAAACTGGCACGATGGAGTCATGAACATCATGCTTTTCCATTCGACGTACGGGTTGCGGCCCGCCGTCCACGAGGCGGCCGACCGGCTGCGCGCGGCCGGGCACGAGGTCCAGGTGCCGGACCTCTTCGAGGGGCGCACCTTCGGAACCGTCGAGGAGGGCATGGCACACCAGGAGGAGATCGGCCGGGACGAGCTGCTCAAGCGCGCGGTGCTGGCCTCCGCCCCCTTCTCCGACCGGGGCCTGGTCTACGCGGGGTTCTCCTTCGGCGGCTCGATCGCCCAGCACCTGGCCCTGGCCGACGAGAAGGCGCGCGGGCTGCTGCTCCTGCACGGGACGGCGGACCTGGAGGCGGACGCCTCGGCCGACGAGCTGCCCGTACAGCTGCACATCGCCGACCCGGACCCGTTCGAGCCGCACGACTGGCTGACGGCCTGGTACCTGCGGATGCGGCGGGCGGGGGCGGACGTGGAGGTCCACAGCTACCCGGGCGCCGGGCACCTGTTCACGGACGCGGGCCTGGACGACTACGACGCCGAGGCCGCCGAGCAGACCTGGAAGGTCGCGATCGGCTTCCTCGACACCCTGTAGGACACGGTGGCGGCGGGGCGGCCCGCACCGGGCGCCCCGCCGCCACCGCACGCCCGGCGGGCCGGTCAGCGCACCGGCTGGTGCACCCGCTGCACCGTCTGGGTCCCGCTCAGGGTCCGGTACGAGCGCGACCACGCGGCCGAGGCGTCCGGCCGGCGCTTGTCGGAGAGCACGTAGTAGTCCATCTGCGAGCGCTCCGCCGTCACGTCGAGCACGCCGTAGCCGTGCGCGTCCATGTCGAGCCACTTCACGTGCCAGTTGGCGGCCTTGACCGCCGACTCGGCGACCAGCGAGGCGGTGTCCGCCGGAACGTGCAGGATGTCGTCCAGGTTGTCCGAGGTCACGGAGGTGACCACGAACTCGGTCGCGGCCGTCCCCGAGCCCGGGTAGGTCGCCATGTTCACCGGGACCTCGTTCGCCCACGCCATGTGGATGTCGCCGGTCAGGAACACGGTGTTCCTGACGTTCCGGTCCTTCAGGTGGCCCAGCAGCTCCTTGCGGTCGTCCGTGTAGCCGTCCCACTGGTCCACGTTGACGGCGAGGCCGCCCTCGGGCAGGCCCAGCAGCTTGGCGAGCGGCTTGAGCAGGTGCGCGGGCAGCGAGCCGAAGGCCACCGGGGAGATCATCACGGAGGTGCCGACCAGCTTCCAGGTCGCGTCCGAGCCCGCCAGGCCCGCCTTGAGCCAGTCCAGCTGGGCCCGGCCCGTGAGGGTGCGTTCGGGGTCGTCGACCGAGCCGCTGCCGACCTTGACCTGCTGCGAGCGGAAGGACCGCAGGTCGAGGAGGTGCAGGTCGGCGAGGGTGCCGAAGCGCAGCCGCCGGTAGACGGTGCCGGCGATGGAGGCGCGTACGGGCATCCACTCGAAGTACGCCTGCTTGGCGGCGGCCGCGCGGGCCGCCCACTCGCCCTCGGCGCCCGGGGTGTGGTTCTCCGCGCCGCCCGCCCAGGCGTCGTTGGCGAACTCGTGGTCGTCCCAGATCGCGACGACCGGGTGCGCCTGGTGCAGCGCCTGGAGGTCGGGGTCGGTCTTGTACTTCCCGTGCCGGGTGCGGTAGTCGGCGAGCGAGACGATCTCGTGCCGCGGCTCGTGCGGGCGGACGGTGTACCTGGCCTCCGGGTAGCTCCCCGTGGCGTACTCGTAGAGGTAGTCGCCCAGGTGCAGGACCGCGTCCAGGTCGGCGCGGGCGGCGAGGTGGCGGTAGGCGGAGAAGTAGCCGGACTCCCAGTTCGCGCAGGAGACCACGCCGAAGCGGACCCCGGCGGTCGTCGTCCCGGCGGCCGGGGTGGTCAGGGTGCGGCCGGGCGGGGAGACGGCGGTGCCGGCGGAGAACCGGTACCAGTACGGGGTCTGCGGGCTCAGGCCGCGCACGTCCACCTTGACCGTGTGGTCGGAGGCGGCGCTCGCGGTGACGGCGCCGGAGGCGACGATCCGGGAGAAGGTCTTGTCCGAGGCCACCTCCCAGCCCACCCGCACGGCGGGGCCGAGTCCGGAGCCGGGCACGGCCTCGGCGGTGGGGGTGACGCGGGTCCACAGCAGGACCCCGTCGGGCAGCGGGTCGCCGGAGGCGACGCCGTGGAGGAACGCGGGCGCGCTCTGGGAGGCGTGGGCCGCCGGGGCGCCCAGCGAGGCGATCGGCGCGAGTGCGGCGGTGGCGGCCGCGGCCAGCACGACCGTGCGGCGGCGCGGAGCGGGTACGCCCGGGGAAGAGGGCGCGGGGGACGGGAGATGACTGGTCACGGATGATCATGTTACTGGCGGGTATGACCCTGCGTACATCCCCCGGAACGCAAAGAGCGGGCGAACTCCCGGAGTCCGCCCACCCGTTGGCCGAAATCAGCCTGCGAGGGCCTTGTCGATCGCCGCGGTGAACGCGTCGGCGGTCCCCGGGGTCTCGATCTTCTTGCCGTCCATCTTCAGCGTCGGGGTACCCGTCACGCCCGACTTGCCGAACGCGTCGGACATCGTCAGCGCCCACCGGTCGTAGGTGCCGTCCTCGACGGCCTTCTTGAACTCGGCGTTGCCCTTGAGCGCCGGCACCGTGTCGGCGACCTTCAGCAGGTAGGCGTCCTTGGCGAAGCTGTCGACGGTCTCCTCGGGGTGCAGTTCCTTGGAGTAGAGCGCCGCCTTGTAGTCGAGGAACGCCTCCGGGCTGACGTTCAGCGCCGCGCCCAGGGCGCTCAGCGCGTTCTTCGAGCCCTCGCCCTTGACCGCGTTGTCGATGAAGGTGGCGCCGAAGTAGCGGAGCTTGTACTTGCCTGCGTCGACGTCCTTCTTGACCTGCCCGCCGACGGCCTGCTCGAACGAGGCGCAGGCCGGGCAGCGGGAGTCCTCGTACAGCTCCAGGGTCTTCTTCGCCTCGGGCTTGCCGACGACGACCGTGGTGCCGTCCTCGCCCTCGGTGTTCTTCGGCTTGATCAGGTCGGCCTTCGCGGCGTTCTCCCAGTAGCCGGGCTTGCTGGACTGGACGACCGCGTAGCCGATGCCGCCGGCTATGGCGAGGACGGCGAGGACGGCGCCGCCCACGACCAGCTGGCGGCGCACCTTGTCCTTCTTCGCCTGGGCCTCGCGCTCGGCGCGGAGCCGCTCGCGGGCCGCCGCCTTGTTCGCCTGGCTGTTGCGTGAACTCATGATGATCTCCGTGGAATGCGACGTGACGGGGGTGTCGTACCTGCGTCAGGCGCGCGCGAGCGCGCCGGGCACGGGCGGCCCCCGCCGTCCCACGGAGTGGGCGGGGAACCGGGTGAGGGCCCCCGCGCCCGGAAGGACCGAGCGCAGCACGCGCCGCGCTGCCCCCGGGGCCGCCGCCACCGGGGCCACCGCCAGCAGCAGCGGCCGGAAGGCGCAGACCGCCACCGCCCGCAGCAGCTGGGCCAGCGCCCGCTCGCCGCAGTGCAGCCACCCGGCGGCCACCAGCCCGACCGACACGTGCGCCGCGAGCAGCAGCCAGGGCGTCCACGGCCCGGGCGAGGCCAGCAGCGCCGCCGGATCGGCGACGGGCCCGGCCACCTCGGTCAGCGGCCCGCCCACCGGGGCGCCGCCGCACAGCGCGTCCAGGCCCATCGCGCGCAGCGGCCCGGAGACCGGTCCGCCCGCGGGGCCGTAGCAGAGGTGCTGTCCGGCGGTGAAGACGGTGTCGGCGGCCAGCTCCAGCGGTACGAGCAGCCCGGCGATGGGCCCGAAGGCCCGACGGCGCCCGGCCAGCGCGTACGCGATCACGAAGACGGCGGCGAAGGCCCCCGCCAGCAGCGGGGCCGGCAGCGGTACCCGGGACATCAGGACGTGCGAACCCGCCGAGAGCAGCACGACGAGCGCGCTGAACAGCGCCGCCCGCAGCCCCCGGAGTCCTGCCCCTGATATGTCCATCGTCGCGAGTGTGCCACGAGAGCCTGTGGAGCCGGGCCCCCGGGCCCGGCTCCCCCGGCTCACGGCATGAGCCGCCCGTTGCGGAAGAGGTCCACGAAGATCTGGTGGTCGGCGCGGGCCCGGGCGCCGTACGCGTGGGCGAACTCCACCAGCAGTTCCGCGAAGCCCTCCTCGTCGGCCGCGATGGCCGCGTCGATGGCCCGCTCGGTCGAGAACGGGACCAGGGAGTGGCCGCTCTCCGCCTCGTCGGCCGCCCCGTGCATGGTCGCCGTGGCCCGGCCGAGGTCCGCGACGACGGCGGCGATCTCCTCCGGGTCGTCCAGGTCCGACCAGTCCAGGTCCACCGCGTACGGGGAGACCTCCGCCACCAGCTGCCCGGAGCCGTCCAGCTCCGTCCAGCCCAGCCACGGGTCGGCGTGCGCCTGCAGGGCCCGCTGGGAGATCACCGTGCGGTGACCCTCGTGGTGGAAGTAGTCGCGGACGGCCCGGTCGGTGACGTGCCGGGAGACCGCCGGGGTCTGGGCCTGCTTGAGGTAGATCACGACGTCGTTCTCCAGGGCGTCGCTGTGCCCCTCCAGCAGGATGTTGTAGGAGGGCAGGCCGGCCGAGCCGATGCCGACGCCCCGGCGGCCCACCACGTCCTTGACCCGGTAGGAGTCGGGCCGGACCAGGGACTCGTCGGGCAGGGTCTCCAGGTAGCCGTCGAAGGCGTCCAGCACCTTGTAGCGCGTGGCCGCGTCCAGCTCGATGGTGCCCGGGCCGGGTGCGAAACGCCGCTCGAAGTCCCGGATCTCCGTCATCGAGTCCAGCAGCGAGAAGCGGGTGCGCGCGCGGGCCGCGCGCAGGGCGCCCAGCAGCGGGCCGTCGGCGGTGTCCAGGGTGAAGGAGGGCACCTCCTCGTACTTGGCCCCGGCGGCCAGGCGGTGGACGCGCTCCCGGTAGGCACCGGCGTACGTGCGCACCAGATCGCCGATCTGCCCGTCGCTGAGCGCCTTGGTGTAGCCGATCAGCGCCACGGAGGCCGCGAACCGCTTCAGGTCCCAGGTGAAGGGGCCGACGTACGCCTCGTCGAAGTCGTTGACGTTGAAGACCAGCCGGCCGTTGGAGTCCATGTACGTGCCGAAGTTCTCGGCGTGCAGATCGCCGTGGATCCACACCCGGCCGGTGCGCTCGTCCACGTACGGGCCGCCCTGCCCGTCCTGCTCCAGGTCCGCGTAGAAGAGGCAGGCCGTACCGCGGTAGAAGGCGAACGCCGAGGCCGCCATCTTCCGGAATTTGACCTGGAAGGCAGCCGGGTCGGCTGTGAGGAGCTCGCCGAACGCGGTGTCGAACACGTCGAGTATCCGCTCGGCACGCTGTGCGTCGGTCGTCTCGGGAACCGCCATGGCGGATGCCTCCTGGTGGCGCGGGGTGGAGCGCGGGTGGAGCGCTGTGCTGACCGTGCTGGGCAGGACCGGGGGCCCTGGTTCTGCAACGGACGACCGTACCCGTCGGTGCCCGCGGGCTGTCACCCGGGAGACGTAGAATTCGTAGCCGCCCCCCTCTCTCCCCTCCGGAGGATCCCCACCGTGACCAAGCAGCCGTTCACGCACCTGCACGTCCACACCCAGTACTCCCTGCTGGACGGTGCCGCGCGGCTGAAGGACATGTTCAACGCGTGCAACGAGATGGGCATGTCCCACATCGCGATGTCGGACCACGGCAACCTGCACGGGGCCTATGACTTCTTCCACACCGCGAAGAAGTCCGGCATCACGCCGATCATCGGCATAGAGGCGTACGTCGCCCCCGAGTCCCGGCGCAACAAGCGCCGCATCCAGTGGGGCCAGCCGCACCAGAAGCGCGACGACGTCTCCGGCTCCGGCGGCTACACCCACAAGACGATCTGGGCGGCGAACGCCACCGGCCTGAACAACCTCTTCCGGCTGTCCTCCGACGCGTACGCCGAGGGCTGGCTCACGAAGTGGCCGCGCATGGACAAGGAGACCATCGCCAAGTGGTCCGAGGGGCTCATCGCCTCCACCGGCTGCCCCTCCGGCGAGCTCCAGACCCGGCTGCGCCTCGGCCAGTTCGACGAGGCCGTCAAGGCCGCCTCCGAGTACCAGGACATCTTCGGCAAGGACCGGTACTTCCTGGAGCTGATGGACCACGGCATCGAGATCGAGCGCCGGGTCCGCGACGGGCTCCTGGAGATCGGCAGGAAGCTCGGCATCCCGCCGCTGGTGACGAACGACTCGCATTACACCTACGCCAGCGAGGCGGGCGCCCACGACGCCCTGCTCTGCATCCAGACCGGCAAGAACCTCTCCGACCCGGACCGCTTCCGCTTCGACGGCACCGGCTACTACCTGAAGTCCGCGCAGGAGATGTACGCCATCGACTCCTCGGACGCCTGGCAGGAGGGCTGCGCCAACACCCGCCTCGTCGCCGAGCAGGTCGACACCGAGGGCATGTTCCAGTTCCGGAACCTGATGCCGAAGTTCGACATACCGGACGGCTACACCGAGGTCACCTGGTTCCGCGCGGAGACCATGCGCGGCATGGACCGCCGCTATCCGGGGGGCATCCCGGACGACCGGATGAAGCAGGCCGAGTACGAGATGGACACGATCATCTCGATGGGCTTCCCCGGCTACTTCCTCGTGGTCGCCGACTTCATCATGTGGGCCAAGAACCAGGGCATCGCGGTGGGCCCGGGCCGCGGCTCCGCGGCCGGCTCGATCGTCGCGTACGCCATGGGCATCACCGACCTCGACCCGATCACCCACGGCCTGATCTTCGAACGCTTCCTGAACCCCGAGCGCGTCTCCATGCCCGATGTCGACATCGACTTCGACGAGCGCAGGCGCGTCGAGGTGATCCGGTACGTGACCGAGAAGTACGGCGCCGACAAGGTCGCCATGATCGGCACGTACGGCACCATCAAGGCCAAGAACGCGATCAAGGACTCCGCGCGCGTCCTGGGCTACCCGTACGCCATGGGCGACCGGCTCACCAAGGCCATGCCCGCCGACGTCCTCGGCAAGGGCATCCCGCTCTCCGGCATCCTCGACCCGGCGCACCCCCGCTACGGCGAGGCCGGCGAGCTCCGCGGGATGTACGAGAACGAGCCGGACGTGAAGAAGGTCATCGACACCGCCCGCGGCGTGGAGGGCCTGGTCCGGCAGATGGGCGTGCACGCCGCCGGCGTGATCATGTCCAGCGAGACGATCACCGACCACGTGCCCGTCTGGGTGCGGCACTCCGACGGCGTCACCATCACCCAGTGGGACTACCCGAGCTGCGAGTCGCTCGGCCTGCTGAAGATGGACTTCCTCGGCCTGCGCAACCTCACGATCATGGACGACGCCGTCAAGATGGTGAAGGCCAACAAGGGGATCGACATCGATCTCCTCGGCCTCCCGCTCGACGACCCCAAGACCTTCGAACTGCTCGGCCGCGGCGACACCCTCGGCGTCTTCCAGTTCGACGGCGGGCCCATGCGCTCCCTGCTGCGCCTGATGAAGCCCGACAACTTCGAGGACATCTCCGCCGTCTCGGCCCTGTACCGGCCGGGCCCGATGGGCATGAACTCGCACACGAACTACGCCCTGCGCAAGAACAAGCAGCAGGAGATCACCCCGATCCACCCGGACCTGGAGAAGCCCCTCGAAGAGGTGCTGGCGGTCACCTACGGCCTGATCGTCTACCAGGAGCAGGTGCAGAAGGCCGCCCAGATCATCGCCGGGTACTCGCTCGGCGAGGCCGACATCCTGCGCCGCGTGATGGGCAAGAAGAAGCCCGAGGAACTGGCGAAGAACTTCACGATCTTCCAGGAGGGCGCCCGGAAGAACGGCTACAACGACAAGGCCATCCAGGCCCTGTGGGACGTCCTGGTCCCCTTCGCCGGCTACGCCTTCAACAAGGCCCACTCGGCCGCCTACGGACTGGTCTCCTACTGGACCGCCTACCTGAAGGCGAACTTCCCGGCCGAGTACATGGCCGGCCTGCTCACCTCGGTCAAGGACGACAAGGACAAGTCCGCGATCTACCTCAACGAGTGCCGGCGCATGGGCATCAAGGTCCTGCCGCCGAACGTGAACGAGTCCGAGCCGAACTTCGCCGCCCAGGGCGACGACGTGATCCTCTTCGGCCTCACCGCCGTCCGCAACGTCGGCACGAACGTCGTGGAATCGATCATCAAGAGCCGCAAGGCGAAGGGGAAGTACGCCTCCTTCCCCGACTTCCTGGACAAGGTCGAGGCCGTGGTCTGCAACAAGCGGACCGTCGAGTCGCTGATCAAGGCCGGCGCCTTCGACGAGATGGGCCACACCCGCAAGGGCCTCGTCGCCCACCACGAACCGATGATCGACAACGTGGTGGCGGTCAAGCGCAAGGAGGCCGAGGGACAGTTCGACCTCTTCGGCGCGATGGGCGACGAGGGCGCGGGCGACGAGCCGGGCTTCGGGCTCGACGTCGTCTTCTCCGACGTCGAGTGGGAGAAGTCCTACCTGCTCGCCCAGGAGCGCGAGATGCTCGGCCTCTACGTCTCCGACCACCCGCTCTTCGGCCTGGAACACGTGCTGTCCGACAAGACGGACGCCGGCATCTCCCAGCTGACCGGCGGCGAGCACTCCGACGGCGCGGTCGTCACCATCGGCGGCATCATCTCGGGCCTCCAGCGCAAGATGACCAAACAGGGCAACGCCTGGGCCATCGCCACCGTCGAGGACCTGGCCGGCTCCATCGAGTGCATGTTCTTCCCCGCGACCTACCAGCTCGTCTCCACCCAGCTGGTCGAGGACACCGTCGTCTTCGTCAAGGGCCGCCTCGACAAGCGCGAGGACGTCCCGCGCCTTGTCGCGATGGAGATGATGGTCCCCGACGTCTCCTCGGCCGGCACCAACGCGCCCGTCGTCCTCACCATCCCCACCGTCAAGGTCACGCCGCCGATGGTGACCCGGCTGGGCGAGATCCTGCGCCACCACCACGGCAACACCGAGGTGCGGATCAAGCTCCAGGGTCCGCGCTCGACCACGGTCCTGCGGCTCGACAGGCACCGGGTCAAGCCCGACCCGGCGCTGTTCGGCGACCTCAAGGTGCTGCTCGGACCGTCCTGCCTGGCCGGATAGGGACGCTCTCCCCGCATGCGGAGGGGCCCGCCCGGCGATGCCGGGCGGGGGCCCCCCCCGCCCCCCCCCCCCGGGGGGGGGCCCCCCCGCGCGGGGTGGTGGGGGATAATTTGGTGTTTTTTTTTGTGGAGATGGGGAGGGCGGAGGGC
>NZ_JBEOXU010000036.1:0-52817 GCF_040296725.1 Streptomyces sp. NPDC002044 | reverse complement strand
CCGCCAATGCCACATCCCAATCAGCGCCTAAAACATGCTTCAACACCCGCAACCAGCCGATGCCCAGCAGGACGCACAAACTCAGAGCAGCGCTTTATTGTGATGCATTCTTTTGTTGCGTTTTTCGATTTCTGGAGATTCCGCAAATTTCAGGGGCGGTGTATTTAGCCCCGGCTCTTTTCTGGTCTGTAAGGTGGCGTGTATCCTGGCATTGGTTGCCGTGAGGATATTTCGGCGATCAAGGGCCCAAACATAGAAGTGGGCCCCACGCTCCCGTTCCAAGGGGTGGGCGTGGGGCCCGGATGCCTGGGCCTTGGTGGGCCCGGCTGCGTCAACAGCTGGGCCCACCTGCGCTTTTAGAGCACTCCAGTGAGTTTGAGGCCCCAGTACACGGCCTGCAGGATGCAGGTGACCAGGGTGACCGTCTCAGCGGCGAGCTTGCGCTTGGAGCGGCCCGGCGCGGGCTGCTCGGGCGAGCCTTCCATGCCGGACATCTTCCACCTCCCTTCTGTTGAGTTTGGATTCCCCGCCTCTCGGGGTGATTTAGACGTTAGCAGGATGCGGGGTCCATAAAGTCGCGTCGTGTGACTGCAGGCGAGCCCAAGAGGTGCTGGTTCTTCCCGTCCTATCGCGTGAATGGAGAAGAGCGCGAGGGCTGCGTAGGTGCCCGTAGATTCCGTTTTCTCGATGCCCGCACAGCAGCCGGCCTTGGCAGTGACGAGCAGAGGCGGGGGCGGTTGATGGCCGGTCCCACCGGTTCAGTCCGTTAGGCATGGGCGGGCTGGACGGGAGTCCTTGCTGGTGCCTCGCTGATCCGGGTCGTATCCACCTCGTCGCGTCGGGTGGCAGAGAAGCCATGGGGCGTACAGGCATCGCGAGTTCTCCCGGCACTGCGTCCACGTTCGTCTCGCTGCTCGCCGCAGAGTCGACCCGGATGCTGGTACGGGACCCGCGGTCCAATGGGGAGGCTTGCCCGGCTGGTCGGCCTGGTGCAGATCGAGCGGGAAGAGTCCCGGCCCGCGTTCCGTGCCGGCAGTCCGCCGGATCCCCGCGAGGTTTTTTCCATTTCGTCCGACGTGGCATGGGGTCATAGAGGCGCTGCTGGAGAGTCCGGCACAAGCACCCGGAGGACCACGCCCGTGAACAACAGCCAGCCCGCCGCCCCCGACAGCGACCGCCTGCCGCCCCTAGCGGCGCTGCTCCTGGCGGCGGGCGCAGCCGCCGCAGCCGCGCAGAGCGAGGCCTGGGCCGGTGCTCTGGGAACTGCGGTTGCTGTCTACTCCGTCCTCGTCACCGGCAACGACCGGAGGAACTGACTATGGCCCGCACGCAACCGTCCGCCGCCCATATCGCCCTCCTCCGTGCCATCGAGGAGCACGGGGGAGCAGCCACCCCGACACAGGTCGAACGCTGGCAACAGCAAGGCTGGCTGCCCAAAACCGGTGAATGGTTCGAACCCGGCTGCTCAACTATCCGGCCAGTGATCCTCACCCGGGCATTGTGGCTGGCGAACACCGCGCGTCCCGGCCGCAGCATCGGATGGCTCGGCTGGGTCTTCTGGGCGATCGACGACACCCCCGACAGCGCGCGAAGGCTCCGAACGGCCATGGTCACCACTCTCACACGGCCGCTGTCGCGGGCAGGCCTCGAGGAGATCCCCGCTGGCGACTCCGACGAAGCCTTCCACGCCCGCCAGGACGCGGCTGCCCGGATGCTGGCCAACCGCCGCTCGCCCCAGCGTGACATCGACGGAATCCTGCGCGACGCCGCGACTGCCGCAGGTATCGAACTTCCCCGATCCCCTGCAGCTCCCGTCCGGAACATCTTCGACCCGGCCCTCCTCGAACACGGTGCCCGGATGCTGCTCGGCGGAGCCACCGACGTAGGTATGGAGGACCTCCTGGAGTCCTGGGAACGGGCCTCCCCAGACCACGCCGCTGACATCGAGCGCATTCGCGAGGCGCACCACCAGGCCGAGCTCGACGGGACTGACTGGATGACACAGTCGCCCCTGGCCGATGGCATGGCTGGGATGGTGCGCACGATCGAGACTGCTGGGGACCGGGAGTTGTGCGCGGCGGTGCGCAGCTGCACGAAAGCCACCGGTGTTCTCGACCGGCTCATCCGACGAGCGGCGCACGAGCCGGAGATCCTTGTTCGGCTGATGAAGGACGTGATGTGGGACCAGTGGGCCCGGCTCGGAGGCATTACGCCGGACGGGACGGCCGGCGCGGCTGCCGTAGCGCTCTGCACGTTCCAGTACCTGGCGATGCCCGACTGGGCCGCAGACCTGGAGCGGTACATGTCCTTGATGGACGGACTGCTCACGACCTCCCCCGCGATCGAAGCCGGGAACGGGGAGGAGGCGGTATAGACAGGGCAGGCCGGCGCCCAGCGGGCAGAGTGGCGGTAGTCACCCAAATTTGGGTGACTACCGCCTGGCACTCGTGAAGGGCCTACCGGCCCTTGAGGATCTCTGCGGCAGCATCGGCCAGTCGGCGGGCAGTCCGCTCGATCTCTTCAAGCGTCGACGTGCTTGCCCGCAGCAGGATCCCCGTGGTCACCATGCTTTCGGACATGCCCTCTAGGGCGGACCATGCCTGGACGGCCCGTTCCTCGTCGACCTCGAGTTCAACGCCGGGCAGAGTGGTTTCATTGAAAATTGAATCACCCAAATTTGGGTGATTCAATGTTGGACGTTTTTCTTCTGTGTCCGTGCGCTCTCTAGCGCTCGCCATGCTTTCGCCTGGTCCTACAGCCCGTTGGCGTGGGGCGGCCAGGCGAGACCGTCGTTCGCGGTCAAGACGCATTTCGGTGAGGGTCTGGGCGCTCAGCTCTGGTGGTGACAGCTGCTTCTTCGCAGCGGCCCGTGCCTTGGCTGCCCAGGCGTTCAGGTCGGCCGCCGTGACTCGTGTTCCGTTTTCTGAGGCCCAAGTGCGCAGCTCGACGTATCCACCTGCGATCCGGTCTTCTCCGTATGCGTCGACAGCGGGGAGGAGCGCCTGGATGTGGGAGGCAGGTGTGGGGCGGGTCCAGAGCTGGAAGATGGCACGAGCCAGCCGCCACTGCTGGATCATGCGGTTGGCCTCGGATTCGGACTGCCCGAGGACTTCCTCGCAGTATTCGGGCCATAGCCGCCCGCCGCTCCGGTACAAGCGCCGCGACCTGACCGCGTGTGCCGCCTTGCCCCGCATCCACTCGGCCTGGTCAGCGTAGGAGAACGCCTTCTCACAGTTCTCGAGGTCACCGGTCTCTTGGGCAGTCAGCTCTCCCTCGGCCTCGACCTCCTTCGGCTCGGGGATCAAGTCCGGGGTGAAGGGCTGCGGACGGTAGGCCGGCCGCTCTGCCGCAGCCGCGGGCCGGGCCGGGTTTGCCTCGCTGCTGGGGCCAGGCAGGGATGGCGACGCGGCCTCGGCGGAGGATGCATGCTCCGGCTTCTGATCGGTCTGGTTCTTGCGCTCCTCGGCCTCTTTTGCGGCCTGCTTCTGCATGAGTTTGAGGTATGTGCTCACGGCAGCAGCCCCCGCTTCTCCATCTCGGTCACCAGGGAGCCGAAGGCACTCTTCTTCGCTCCGATGACGGGAAAGTTCATCGACAATGCGTACGTCTCGGAGCGGGGGATCGTCGTGGTGAACACGTTCCACCCCTTCGCCTCCAGCTGGCTCCGGTAGTGACCTGTCGAAGAGGCGTTCGTGACGGTCCGGTTCAGCAGGACCCACGTCTCCGGCGGCCGGCCGTCCTCACGGAACAGACCGGACCTGCGGATGATGTCCTGGAATGGCGTGGCCTCCGGCGGCTTGTCCACCCGGAGCCAGTCTGCCTGGGTCGGGGACATGTGAAGGATGACCAGGTCTGCCACGCGCAGCACCGAATCGGTGATGTGGGGGTGGTTCTCCGCATGGCCGCAGTCAACGATGCTGAGGCAGCCCGGGGTGGGGGCGACCTCCTCATGGAACTGCGCGGTGGCCTTCTTGTGCACCTTGAAGGCGAACGGAGCCTGTACGGACCAGTCCCAGAACTGCATGGAATGGTCGGCGTCGTACCCCACAATCTCGTACGCGGCTTCGGACTCCATCAAGGCGTGCGACAACCACGCCGTGTCGGTTGTCTTGGCCATCGTCCTGGGGGACACGTTCGCAATGAGCATGGCCATGAGCCTATGGCCATAGCTGAGATCAACACATCAACCACCCCGGACACAGCCGACGACTGCTCCGCACGGCCGGACCGGGCACTGTAGTTGCGGCGACGACAACGCTCTCGCAGCCGGCCGCAGAACCGCTTCGGCCGCCCGCCCGGCAGTGGTGCGCCTGCTGAACACAGCCCCGCGTGGCCTCCGCCGGAACACCGGTCCGTGCTGGAGGAAATGTCGCAATGCGCTCACCGCCGAAGCCTCGCGGGCAACGCGCTTTCAATGGCACCTAGCTGTTGCTGGAGCTGTCCGCCTCCGGTAGCAGATCGATCTTCCGCTCGAAGCAGACGCGCCCTTTGTCCTGCGATCTCAGAGGCGATACCTGTGCGGTCTCCTCACCGCCAGGCTGCACAGTGAACACCTGGTCGTCCGGCACCCCGTCGTAGGACGGACGGAACGTCACTTCCTTGTCGGAGACATTCCGGAACTCCACCGCCTGGTACCAGCTGACATGGGGTGGCCCGAGCCGGCCTCCGGGGAGTGCCGGCCCGGCTGTCCGGTACTCCGCGCACCATTGCCTCGCGGTCACGCCTGGAACATTGCTGGTGCTGGAACAGCCGACGGCGCAGAGGCCCGCCGCCACGAACAGGCTTAATAGGAAGTAGCGGCGCACAAGTGGTTCCCCTCCGAGGCGTACTGGATCGAGGCGGATCGTAGTGTCTCGGGGCTCGGTCGCCGAGTCGCGGGGCACGTCCAGCAGGTCCGGGGCCTGTCCATGCCGAGGTAGTGCCTCCGTGCCCGCGTACGTCACGGCGTTCCCAGCAGAGGCCCGCCCCTCCGGAGGATTGCGGAGGTCTCGGGGTGCGGCCTCCGTCGCGGCCCTGCTGGCCAAGGCCGCACCCCGTATAGCCGAACGTACCCCGAAGCAGGCGTTGCCCGCCCGGCGTTCTATCCGGTGACGCCGAGCAGGTTGCCGGGACTGCAGTACGGGCAGGCATCGATGCCCTCGGCGAGCATCCGGCGTACCTGCTCGGCATCGGCCTCCTTCCCGCGGCCCATGCTGCAGTCCCCGGCATGAACCCGGAGCCCCTTCAGCCCGCTGCCGGTGCGGATCCCCTCGACCTTCCACTCTGGCGGCGCGGGCGGCGGCCGCCGGGCCCGGACCTCGGCGAGCTCCGCCTCCAGAGCGGCGATGGTCCGCGCGGCTTGCCGCTGCTGCCAGGCCGGCCACGCCGCCACGGCCCTCCACCTTTCCAGCCGCGCCTCCAGCTCACCCACCACGACCACCCTCCTCCGGCTCGACCACGAACCTGCCGCCCACGAGCCGCACCGCGACCTCCGCCTCACCGCCCGGCGCGTCCTGGACGGCCCGCCACAGCCGCGTACGCCTCACCCGGCCCGGGTCCCCCTCACCCCAGTACGCGTGATCGCCAATCCGGCGGGAGAGCCGGAACAGCTCCGCCCTCAGCTCGAGCGTGCCCGTGGCGGGCCGGCGGGCGAGCTGGTTGTAGACCCGGATCCAGGCCTGCTGGACGGCGAGCAGGTCGTCGGGGAAGTCCGCGGCGGGTCTCGGGCCACCCGGATCGGCTGTGCTCACGCCGCAGTCGTCCACCCGCGGGCGCGAGCCTGTCGGCGCAGCTCGGCAGCGGCCGCCCGGGAGCGGCCCGGCGCAGCACAGTACGGATGGGTGTGGAGCAGGCGGGACAGGGTGATCAGGCGCCGTCGGAGCGTGGCCGTGCTGGTCCCGGCAGGAGTCTGCGCGAGCGCGCCGTAGGTACGGAGCCATGCGATCTGGAGCGCCAGTAGATCGTCGGGGAAGCGGAACGATTCCATCCACCAAGTGAAACACTTGTTCGAATATAGTGTCTTTACGGGGCCTGCTTCAGCCTGTGGTGGACTCTCCGCCCATTGCTGAGGTCCCTGTTCCGATGCACCGCGTGGGCGGGCGGTCCAGTGCCGCCCGGTGTCGGCGGATGACTGAACACCGCCCGGCGAAGAAGCCGTCCGGGGTGTAGTGGCACAGGGGCATGTGCCGCTCCAGTGCGGGCAGGTAGTTCCACCGCAGGCATGGGTGGGCGGAGTGCGCGTAGTGGTGGAGGTCGCCGTACGGCATCCACGTCGCGGCGGCGAGGACGGCCAGGGCGCGGTTGCCGGTGTACAGGCGCAGGCAGCGCCCGGCCTCGACCTGGGCGGGGCTGCCGGTGCGGTGCTCGGGGTCGAACCAGGTGTGCTCCACCAGCAGGCTCCACCAGGCCAGCAGCGGGTAGAGCAGCAGCCGCGGTACGAGGACCCCGGCGAGAACGGCCGCCCACCCGCCGGCCGCGTACGCCGAGGCGAAGACCGCGGCCACCCCGGCGGGCGCGGCGTAGCGGCCGGGCCGCGGGCGCAGGTTGGCGGCCAGGCCCTCCGCGGTCGCCCGCACGCCCCGGGGGGTGAGGGGGAAGAGCAGCGCTGCGGCGAAGACGCGGTGTACGACGCCGGGGCGCAGGCCGGCCTGGGCGAGTTCGGCGAGGGTGGGATCGCCGGTCAGGGTGGCGTTGGGGTGGTGGTCGCGGACATGGCGCTGGCGGCGTACCGCGATGGACACCAGACCGAGGGGGAGGTGCGCGCCGAGCTCGGCCAGGACGTGGTTGACGCGCCGGGTTCGCGCGAGGACGCCGTGGACGGCGTGGTGGCTGACCTCCTGGAGGTGACGGAACTGGACCGCGACACCGACCGCCGCGACCGCAGCCCCGGCGAGGCCGTGCGCGGCGAGGACCCAGTACCCGGCGATCTGCACCCACTGCCCGGCCACCAGGACCGCCGGGGTCCAGTCGTTGGCGCGGGCGCGCTGCACGGCTATGAGCTGCGCGGCCGTCGCGGTGCCGAGCTGGCCGGGGAGAAGCGCAGCCGGTCGGCCTGGCGCAGCAGGATTCCGGCAGTGATCAGGGATAAGGCGAGCAGCATGCGGCGAGCCCGTGGTGATCAGGGGCAGGCACCTCCCGCCATCGATCACCAAAAGTACATCTAGTCCACTATTTATCACGTACTGGGGTCGCGCTTACTTTCGTGGAACGCGAGAGGCGGCCCACCAGGTGGGCCGCCCCGGGCGGAGGTCTGCGGCTATGCGTCAGCTCGACTGCTCCCGGCGTCGTCGCGTGGCGCCGGGCTCAAGATGGGCGAACAGCGCAACGGGCACGTGTCCGCCATCGCGCAGGTTGAGCCGAACGAACTGCTCGCCTAGCTGTGTGGGCGATGGTGCGGGCAGTTGGTAGTAGATGTCGGTGGCCGCCCTGGTGGCGGCCACCTCGACGGCCTGGATGTCTGTACCGCTGGTCTGCACGAGCAGGGTGGTGTCGAAGACGAACTTGATGTCCGACGGCTCCGAGGCGCCGCCCCACAGCGGCAGGTACTCTCGGGAGGCTCTCCAGCGGACTTGTGCGCTGATCCACGTGTTCTCGCCGACGCGGTAGGCATTGCGGCGGGTCACCTCGTCCAGGAAGAGGCGCATGCCGATCGACCGGAACAGTTGGTCGTTGACTTCGGGCACGGTCGACTGGATGACGGAGCCGTAGACGAGTTCGTTGACCACGGCGTCGGCGACATCGGGGTGG
This sequence comes from Streptomyces sp. NPDC002044, assembly GCF_040296725.1. Lineage (NCBI taxonomy): Bacteria > Bacillati > Actinomycetota > Actinomycetes > Kitasatosporales > Streptomycetaceae > Streptomyces > Streptomyces sp. NPDC002044. Next base: position 45,092 of record NZ_JBEOXU010000036.1, on the reverse strand, counting down.
TGAAGAGAGTCTTCCAGGTCCTCCGGGACGGGCTTGATTTCCTCGGCGAGTTCGCTGAGCAGCTGCTCTATGCCCTGCGGCAGCAGCCGCAGCGTCCCGTTGCTGCCGGTAAGTGCAGCATCGGCCTCCTGACGCAGCACGGCGTGAAAGTCGTCATCGGTGTCCGGTCCGCGGAAGTCGCCGTCCTCGCTGAGGAACCACACCTCACCGTCGTTTTCGCGGGCGGCGGCGAGGACTGTGAGCCAGATGGCCACGTCCCGTGCGCCGCGCGCAGTTGACTTGCCACCCTCACTGGCGGTCCAGTCCTGCTTCGCTGGGGGCAGCCGGTTCGCCTCTCGCCGCAATGCCTCCGCCGCCGCCCCCTCGGGGGTGGGAAGAATCGTGAAGACTTCCCTCAGGGCGGCACTCCTGGCTGCTCCGGCGTCGGCCGGGTTGTGTGCCCGTACCTCTTTGGCGAAGTCCTTGTCGAAGGCTTTGCCCAGTGCCCGGAGCGCGCGAAGAGCCTGGCTGTGCTGTTCTTCCACTTCGTGTTGGTAGTGGGCGACGTGCTCGATGGCGACCATTTCCGGCAGGGCCAGGGTGCGGTTGTTGAGCGCGGCGATCTTGCGGAGCATCCCGAGGACGGGCCCGTGGGGGAAAGCCACGTGCTTGAGCTGGTTGGTGTCGAGGATGATCAAGGGTCCCCCCACGGTCGTGCGGATGGTGCGGTGGTCTACAGGCTGGCGACGGCGCCGCTGATGCGGGCGCCGTCCCAGGCACCGGCGTCGAGCTGGGGGCGGGCGGCGGCCTCGTAGCGCTGGAGGGCGCGGGGCGCGGAGTCGGCGCCGTTGCCCCAGGCGCTCTCGAAGCGGTCGGCCCAGCGTGCGACGCCCTTGAAGTAGACGCTGCTGCGGCCGCGCTGGTAGTCGGCGTCGCCCTGCTCCTCCTCCACGAGGGCGGCGGCGTTCGCGAAGATCACGACGTCCACGGCCTGGTCGGCGCGCAGCCGGTCGCGTACGGCGAGTCCGCAGGTGACGCCGAGGTCGCGGTGCTGCCCGATCAGCTCCAGCAGGGAGCGGGCGAAGTCCTCTTTGGCGAGGTCGGCGGCGTGGACGATGAAGAGGCGGTCGATGCGGCCGCCGCCATCGGTGAAGCGGCGGTTGGCGGCGATGTACTCGCGCCGTCCGGTGAGCAGGGTGGGGTTGGTCGTCAGGTCGGCGGCCAGGATCCGCTGCGGCTGGGCCTGGGCCTCGGTGAACGTCTTCACCAGCAGGGCGGACAGACGGGGCACCTCGGAGGCATACACGCGCAGGTGGCCGTCGGCGATCTCGCTGTAGTCGGAGATGAGTTCGGCTTCGAGCTGGGCGCGGACCTTGTCGTAGTACTGGGCGTCATCCATGGCCTTGAGGTTAGCGCCGCAGCTGGATGCAGTTCTTCCGCGTCCAGTAGTGCCCGGCGGCCAGGATGAGGATCAGCACGGCCTGGATACCGAGCAGCATCTTCAGGTTGCCCCGGTCCGCGGCCCACCCGACGACGGGGACGACGAGTCCGGCGATGGCGAGGGCCGCGCCGAGCGCGGGTGAACCCAGCGCGGCGGTGGCCCTGCCAAGCGGACTGGGACGTGCTTCGGACATGGTGATTCCTACCCCGGGGCCCGCCTGGTCGGGCCGCGGGTTTCATGATTCCCGAGGGCCCGTGCCCGGTCCAAGGGATCGGCGGATCTCCCCTGGCCAAAGGCTGCTTCGGCGCCGTCCGTGGCCGGTGCTCAGGCGTCGCCCGCGCTGGTCAGGAGGATGTCGTAGTCGACGGTCCACCGGTCGGCGGGGATAAGGAGGTCGGCGGTTTCCACGGGTCGGTCGTCGCGGTCGTAGAAGGTGCGCTCGATCAGCAGCGCGAGGGCGCCGGAGGGGATGCCGAGCTGCTGCGCCTGGTCGCGGTCGGCCTGGACGGACCGCGGGCGCTCCACGGTGCGGACTACGGCGATGCCGAGGTGGGCCATGCGGTCGATGACGCTGCGTCCGCCGAAGGGGCCGCCGTCGGGCAGGACGACGGTGGTTCCGCCGGTGATGGCCATCGGTTCCCAGCTGACCGAGGTCATCACGGGGCGGCGCCGGTCGTCCAGGAACTCGTACGCGGTCCGCACGCAGTGGTCTCCGGGCTCGATGGCCAGGCGGGCGGCGATCGCCGGCGGGGCTGGGACCTTGGCGGTGCTGTGGGCGTCCCAGGTGGCGATCCCGGCCGGGGCGAGGGGTGCGCTGGGGTGGCCGGGCGCGGGGCAGCGCCGCATGTGCAGCCGCTCCTGGGGTGCGCGGACGTAGGTGCCGGCGCCGGGGCGGCCCTCCAGCAGGCCCTCGATGATGAGGAGTTCCTGGGCACGGCGGATGACGTTCTCCCCGACGCCGTGGACTTCTCCGAGGGCGATGCGGGAGGGGAGGCGGGTGCCGGGGGGCCACTCGCCCTCGCTGATGGACCGGCGGAACGCGTCGGCGACCAGCATATAGGGGGCGTTGGTGTCGGCCATGAATCTCCCTCGCCAGCGGCTGTCCTGACAACTGGTCAGCGCGTATCGCCAACCATTTGACAATCTAGTCCACTAGCTAAATACTAGTGGACTAGAAGTGCGCTAGGTGACTGACTGATGGGTCGGGGCGGCGGGCAATGGACGAACTCTTAGGCACCGCCGCGGTCATAGCCGCCCTCACCGAACTCACCGGCCAGCCACCCGACACCACCAAGCACGACGGCGTCCTCACCATCCAGGCCGACCCCTCCCGCGTTCAGCCCGAGGACTGGCCGCGCCTGGTCGCGGTCCTGGAGACCGCCACCTCTTACGGACTGTCCACCATCGCGGCCGGCACCGACGTCGTCTGGCTGCGCATCGAGCTGGGAGACACACCCCGCCCATGAACGGCATCCCGATCGGCATCGCCTTCGCCAAGGGCCACAGCACCGGCAACGACTTCCTGATCCTGGACGACCCAGACGGCCACCTCGACCTCACCCCCGCCCACACCATCCGCCTCTGCGACCGCCGCAAAGGCATAGGAGCCGACGGCCTGCTGCGCCTGGTCCGCTGCATCGCCTCCCCGGAGGCCTTCACCATGGCCGGCCAGGCCGAGTGGTTCATGGACTACCGCAACGCGGACGGCAGCCTGGGCGCGATGTGCGGCAACGGCGCCCGCGTCCTGGCCCGCTACCTCGCCGCGACCGGCCGCCACCACGGCGGCCCGCTCGCCCTCGCCACCCGCGCCGGCGTACGGCACCTGAACATCCCCGCCGACAGCGCCGAATCCCACCACGGTCCGGTGAGCGTGGCCATGGGCCTGCCAGCCCTGCCCGGTCCCGACCGCATCACCGTCACCGCCGGAAGCCGGCACTGGCCCGCCCTCCACGTCGACGTCGGCAACCCGCACGCCGTGGTCTTCGTGGACGACCTCGGCCACGCCGGCACCCTCGCCACCGCGCCAGAGGTCACCCCGACGTCCGCCTACCCGCACGGCACCACCGTGGAGTTCGTCCGCGACCTCGGCCCCCACCACCTGGTCCTGCGTGTCCATGAACGCGGCGTCGGGGAAGCCCCGTCCTGCGGTACCGGCGCCTGTGCCGCTGTCGCGGCCGCCCTACACCGCGCCCCCGGGCCGCCCGGCCCGGTCCGCTACACCGTGGACGCCCCCGGCGGCCGGCTCCTGGTCGACGTCGCCGACCACGGCACCATGACCCTGACCGGCCCCGCCCACCTCACCGCCCGCGGAACCGTCCGCCTCCACACCCCATGGATGCCAGCGGCCCGCGACGGGGAACGAGGCATCCAGCAGCCCCACGGGGTCCCCACTCCGGCCCTCCTCGCCCGTGCCGACCGCGGCCTGGCCCGCCTCGCCGACCTCCACACCGCCCTGATCCCCGCGCAGGCCGACCGGTGAACCGCGACGGCCACCTGACCCACCCGCTGATCGGCCGCCTCGTCCGCGACCGGGATTCGGGCACCGAAGGCCTGCTGATGGCCGTGGTCCGCGAGGACGTACCGACACTCGTCGGCCCCCGGCGCACGGCGAAGCGCGCGTACATCCGGCCCACCGGCGGCGGAAGGGAAATCGCGACCGCCCTCAACAGGATCGATCCCCTCGGCGTCGCTTGAGGGCCAACCGCCCCCCGCGGAAGACCGACGCAGCATTGATCAGCGGGGGCCCCGGCCTTGGCCGGGGCCCCCGCTGATCAATATCAAGATTCTTTTCAAGTCTACTGCTGAGTAAGTATTATATAAGGGTCCATATTGACTCATTCAGATGGCGACCTTCCGCTCCTGTGGTTCGTGGTAGCAGTGACGCTCCCATCAACTCCCTTAACGCCCGATACAGTTGACTCCACTTCGTCGGTGCCACCGAGGAGGACTCAGGAAGAGCTTCTGAGCTTCTCAGCCTGGACTCCCAGGTGAAATCGATGAAGGAGGCGCAGATGTCCGAGCCCGATTCCGGCACTCAGCCGGAAGAAGAACCGCCCGAGTCGGCCGGGGCCGAGGAGGAGCGGCAGAAGGCGGAGGCTAAGCGTCGCCGCAAAACCCGCCGCAAGCGGGCGGGGATCCGGGTCACGGCCGCGGTCGTGCTTGGTGTCCTGGGGGGAGCCGCGCACGAATTCGGCGGAGACCTCTACGACAAGACGGCCAACTCCGTCCGTCAGTCCCCGTGAGAACAGCAGAACGGCCCTCACCTATGTAGGCGGGGCCGTCTGATTACTCTGCGGTGATGTGAGACAGCCGTCCGGTCAAGGTGGGTAGCCAGGTGCCGGGCGGTTTTCTCATGTCTGGTGGTCAACCCACCAGACAAGCGGCTCTACACCTGGTCGGAACCTGGTATTTGAACCGTGTGACCTTAGGTTAGCAAGGACGGCAAGACGATGGTGTTGCCGCCGATGAACGGCTTCAACGCGGTGGCCTCGCCCATGATGAGCGGCTTCACGCCGAAGGGCTCGCCCGAGATGGTAGGCAAGGACGGCAAGACGATGGTGTTGCCGCCGCTGAGCGGCATCAACGCGGTGGTCCCGTCCATGATCTTGCAGTACACGCTGAGCTGGACCACTGCGCGAGGAGCTTACGTTCGCGACTCCGACCTGTGACCACCCCCGGTGTTGCAGAGTCTGGCTTGAGGTAGTGACCTGGGAAAGGGACGCCTTAGCGTCCCTCCCGGACCGAGGAGGCTCGTTGTGCCGCAGCGACGGGCCCGCGGCTACCAGCCGGGGTGGACACCCCGCACGTCCAGACGTGAGCTGCTGGCGGCAGTCCAGCGCGTTCTGGACCGGTACACGGAGCAGCTCCCCCTCACGATCCGGCAGGTCTGGTACCTGCTGATCTCCGACGGGATCCTGGTCAAGGAGGAACGCACCTACAAAGGGCTGGTCGACGTCCTGGGCATGGCCCGCCGCTCGGGCCGGATCCCCTGGGAAGCGCTGCGCGACGACACCGCCATCAACGCGGAACCCGACTTCTACGACGGACCCGCAGACTTCCGCGCCGCGGTACACCGGGCCGCAGCCGGCTACCGGCTGGACCGCCAGGCAGGGCAGCCGGTCCGTCTGGAGATCTGGTCGGAGACAGCCGGGATGGTCAACCAGCTCCGGGCCGTCGCCGGCCCGCGTGGTGTGCCGGTGTACTCGGGCTCTGGGTTCAACGGGTTGCCGGCCAAGCGGGCGGCGGCACTGCGCGCGGCCGCCGACGGCACGCGGCCGGTCCGGGTGTTCGTCGTCTCCGACTGGGACCAGAGCGGGGTCCACCTGTTCTCCGCGCTCGCGGAAGACGTCACCGCGTTCGCCGCCGTGGACGCCCCCGGTAGCCGGATCACCTTCGAGCGCCTGGCGGTGACCGAACAGCAGATCACTGAACACCGGCTGCCGACCGCGCCCCCGAAGGCCAGCGACCGCCGCTCGTTCACCGGCACCTCCACCACCCAGGCCGAGGCACTGCCGCCCGACGTCCTCGCCGCACTCGCCCGGGACGCGATCACCTCCGCCCAGGACCCGGACATCCTCGAGGCACTCCTGGAACGCGAGGAGCATGAACGCCGCGCCCTTCTCGCCGGCCTCGGAATCGACCCCGCCACGGACTCCTGAGCCGGTGCGGCACGAACCCGGTGGCCTGCGCTGGGGGGGCGACGGGCACCAGGACGGCAAGCTGGTAGCGGCCGTGGGTGCCTGGGTTAAGCACCGGTGAGTCACCGATAACGTCCCCAAACACCTCCCCAGTGCAGGTCACAGGTGTGCCGGGACACCGTCAGTCGGCGCTGGGCGGGTTCCCGAAGCCGAGGGCCCGGCGGCGCCCGGACGGGACTGCAGACTGCCGGGCGAGGTCCGCAGTTGCCGGGTCGGGGCCGGCCTCGGTGATGGGGATATTTGGATTTCCCCACTTGTCGCTCTGGGGTGGGTCAAACCTGCTCTCTTGATCTCCCCATCGATTGTGTGATCCTCCCGGCGTGTCGAACTGGTGTCGGCGTTTCGTGGAGAGCCTGCGTGAGCTAGGAGTTCGGCCTGTTCGGGGGCCTGAATGCTCACTCGGGAGGAAGACGTGGACGCTAATGCTCTGCGTCGTCAGGGATGGACGATCTCGGCGATCGCACGGCATCTGGGTCGTGATCGCAAGACGATCCGTGCCTATCTGAACGGCGAGCGAACCCCTGGCGAGCGGCGCGAGGGCCCGGATGCGTTCGTGCCGTTCCTGCCCTACTGCCGCCAACGCCTTGCCGACGATCCGCATTTGTGGGCGTCGACCCTGTTCGACGAGGTGACCGAACTCGGCTATGAGGGCGCGTACTCGACCTTCACCCGGGCCCTGCGCCGCTACCAAGTTCGCCCGCATTGCGAGCCCTGCCACGCCTCCACCGGCAGGAACGTCGCGGTGATCGCGCATCCGCCCGGCGAGGAGATCCAGTTCGACTGGCTGGAGCTGCCGAGCCCACCAGAAGGCTGGGGAGTGGGTGAGCACGCCCACCTGCTGGTTGGCGCGCTCGCTCACTCGGGCCGGTGGCGGGCGGTTCTTTCGGAGTCCGAGGACTTCCCTCACCTGGTCCAGGCCCTCGACGAGGTCATGCGCAAACTCGGCGGGACGGCCCGCCGTTGGCGCTTCGACCGGATGGCGACGGTCTGTTACCCCTCCAGCGGGCAGGTGACCTCCTCTTTCGCCGCCGTCGCCAAGTACTACGGAGCCGGCGTGGATATCTGTCCGCCCCGCCGCGGCAACCGCAAGGGAGTGGTGGAGAAGGCCAACCACTCGGCCGCTCAACGCTGGTGGCGGACGGTCCCCGACGGGCTGACCGTGGTCCAGGCCCAGTCCGGAGTCGACAAGCTGGCCGTCCGGATGGACGAGCGGCGGCGCCGCATCGACGGAGTGGCCACCACGGTCGGTGAGCTCGCCGCGGCCGAGCCGATGCTCGACATCCCGGTGAGGCCGTTCCCGGCCGAGCTGGAAGTCGAGCGGACGGTCAGCCCGCAAAGCCTGGTCCAGTTCGACGGGAACTTCTACTCCGTCCCTCCCGGCCTGCCCGGAGTCCAGGTCAGGGTCCTCATTCGCCTGGGCGACGACGTCCTGCGGATCGCCACCGCGGGCCGGGCGGTCATCGCCCAACACCGCCGGGCCCCTCGGGGATCCGGGCAGACCGTCCGGGACAACGGCCATGTCATTGCGCTGGAGCGGGCCGTGCTCGCGTCGTTTTCCGACCGGGCTCCATGCAAGACCAAGGTCCGAAGGCCGCCATCGGCGGCCGCTCTCGCGGAGGCCGAGCGTCTGCGCGGGCTTCCGGCGGCCGGGGATCCGGCCGAACGGGTCGTGATCGACCTGTCCCACTATGCCGCCGTGGCCGACCGGCTGCGGACAGCTCCCTCACCGAAGGAGGAGAACGAGGAGTGAGTACGCCATCGTCGCCGATGCAGATGAGCGAAGCACGCCGCTTCCAGCAGCTGCGAGGCCACCTGTCCTACCTCAAGCTCAACGATGCCGCCGAGGCCCTGAACCGGGTCCTGGACCAGGCCCGGAGCGAACGGATGTCGCTGACCGCGGCCCTGGAACGGCTGCTGGAGATCGAGGTCGAGGCCACCGAGGCCCGCCGGCTGGCGGCCCGGCTCCGGTTCGCCTGCCTGCCCGAACCCTGGACCCTGAACGACTTCGACTTCGCCGCCCAGCCGGGCGTCGATGAGAAGCTCATCCGGGACCTGGCCACCCTCCGCTTCCTCGACGACGCCTCCAACGTCCTGTTCGTCGGGCCGCCTGGAGTCGGGAAAACCATGTTGTCCGTCGCGCTCGGACGGGCCGCAGTCGAAGCGGGGCACCGCGTCTACTTCACCACCGCCGCCGAGCTCTCGGCCCGCTGCCACAAGGCCGCTCTCGAAGGCCGGTGGAAGTCCTGCATGAACTTCTTCGCCGGCCCGAAGCTGCTGGTCATCGACGAACTGGGCTACCTCCCCCTGCCTGAGGACGGCGCGTCCGCGCTATTCCAGGTGATCAACCAGAGGTATCTCAAATCGTCCACGATTTTGACTACAAATGTCGGTATTGCGGACTGGGCGGGCGCCTTCGGTGACGCCACCGTCGCCGCCGCGATGCTCGACCGGCTCCTGCACCGGGCCGCGGTCGCCGGGATCGACGGACCCTCCTACCGACTCCGCGGCCACCGGACCCAGGCCGAAACTCTCCGAGCCGGGGTGAACGCCCGTGTCTCCTGACAGCTCCAGCTCCAACACCAACGAGGTTCCATCCGAGATGGCCCGTCTCTGCCCGCACTGCGAGACCGTCTTCACCGTCGCCGACCGCACCAGCCGCCGGGTGTTCTGCTCTCCCACCTGCCGCGAACAGAACCGCCGCCGCATCCCGGTCCAGCGGACCTGCCCGCAGTGCGGGAACGAGTTCACCACTGACATCAGCCCCCGCCGGATCTTCTGTTCCACGGAGTGCCGGACCACGGCCCGCGGCAGTGAGAACGCGAGGGAGAGCCGGACCTGCCCGGTCTGCGACAACACCTTCGACTCACCCAAGACCATCCGGAAGGTCTACTGTTCCCCGACCTGCCGCAGGAACGCCGAACGCTACCGCGACCAGGCCCGAGAGCAGGACCGAGCCCGCCGCCTCGGCGAAACGCCTCACCCCGCCGCGGCCTCGCCTCCCGTGATGCCCGGCCTGCCGACGACACCCAAACCCGCGACACGAGCCGCCTACCGCCCGGCCCCGGAACGGGACCCGCTGGAGCCCACGGCAACCCGCAACTGCCCCCACTGCCAGCAGCCCGTCACCATCGTCGCTCTCCTCGCAACGCCAGAAGTCGCCCGGCCCTCCATGCCGACCGGGCTTCCCGATGTCGTCCCACTCCGCAGGGCTCCGTGACAGCACCATCAACTGGTCGGCAACCTGGAAATCCAGCTGCCGACCACAGGCCCTGATGGCAGAGTCCGCCCATGGTCTTCCTACGTTGCGAAGCGGTCCGATGGGTCGATGACGAACCCCAGCCCAGCCTGATCGAGGTCCGCTTCACAGACGCCCACCACCAGCAGTGGGCCTTCATCGACAAGTGGCCCGTCTTCGCCGGAGGCGACGCCTTGTCCCCTGACTCCCGCTACCCCGCCAAGGTCAGCATCCTCTGCGACATCCTGACGACCGGCACCACCACGGACACCTCGGACACGGTCAAGATCTCCGTCACTCCTTGGGGACTCGAATCGCTCGAAGGGCACGTTGAGTTCGAGGTGGGAGCTGATCAATTGACTACCAGCTGAGGTTCACGATCGCTGGGCCCCGCCGACCTGACGGTCGGCGGGGCCCACGCATGCTCTCGGGCTCCCCATCTTCCCCACATCGTTCACGCTGCAACGAAGTGAGGCGAAGAGCGACAGCGGCCGTTTTCAAGAATCCCCATCATCGGCGGGCAGAGGGGCCCGACATCCGCCGGGAGCGGGCAGTGCCTCGGTGGTCGATGGTCCGATGCCGAGCTGACGGCGCATGTGAGTCACCCGCCTGAGTCTGCGTCACGGCACCATCGAGACCCTCACCGCCCCGGATCGGCTATCAGCGCCCTGCCGGGAGACGGCTACCTTCCGGATATGCGGGTGGCCTTCCTCAGCCAGTGGCGCGGATGCCGCTACTGCGCAGGGTTCAGTACGACGAAGGCCCGCGTCCTCCCGGGAGAGCGAGTGCGGGCCTTCATGTGAGGTACCTGGCGGTCTGCCGTCAGATGGTCTGCCTTCGGGTGTAAGAGATGAAGGCGGCGAACGCGCCCGGCCCGATCTGGACGATCGGGCCGTCGGGCTGCTTCGAGTCCCGGATGGCGATGCTGTCCTGGCCGACGGCCGCGAGGGGTGCGACCTCCACGCACTGGCTCTCATTCGCCCCCGAGAAGCTCGACTTCCGCCAGGGCAGCGCGGTCCTGGCGTCCGGGTTCAGGGTCGTCATGCGTTCAGCCTTTCGATGTGGTGCTTCAACAGGTCCCGCGACTGGTCCGCGGGCCCCACACTCATGTCCGGGTTCAGCGGGCAGCCGCGGGGGCTGGTCGGCTGGACAGGACGAGCTGGATGGTGTCTTCGGTGAGGCCGTCGAGGGTGATGTCGTAGGTCCGTGACATCTGTTGGAGTCGGGCGATGGTGCGGCGGATGGCGGCTGGGTTGTCGGCGGCCCACTCGATGTTCAGCAGGTCCCGGTACAGAACCTCTGAGGACTCCTCTACTTCGAGGGCGTGGAGCACGGTGCGGCGGGCGGCGTCGAGGTCGGGGATATCACCGTCGGTGTGCCAGCGGGCGAGGGTGTGCGCGGTGTCGGTGATCCGGGAGAGCATCTCGTGGATGGCCGGCTCGGCCCACGGCAGGACCCGGCCGTCGAACGGCTTGCCCCGTACGAGTGCCATGGCGCTTTCCAGGTCGGCGATTCCGTCCTGCGGGCCGGCGGCCAGGCCGCGGGAAGCGAGGCGCTTGAAGAGGTCCCAGTCGGAGGTGACCGCCCGGTGGAAGGTGTACCCGCTGCCCGTATCCGCTTTCGGCCGCGGCAGGAGCGGTTTCCCGTCCTCGGCGTGCCCGACTTCGTTGCGGAGTTCCGAGAGCCGGGAGTGCAGGGTCCGGGTCGACCAGGGCTTCACCGGGTCCATGGCGTGACACAGGTAGTCGCCGGTGCGCCCGGGCCGGAGGTGCAGGAGCGCTGCGAGGGCGGTGGTGCGGGGGGTGTGGGCGTGGGTGGATCCGGACCTGCCGGTGATGCGGAGCGGCCCGAGCATCTCGATCCGTACCCCTGACTCGCCGTCCGGGACCGGTCCGGCCTGCGGGGCGGGATCCGCTTCCGGCGGTGTGCGGGTCGTCTGCTGTGGGAGCGCGCCCGGCTCCGCAGGCCGGCTGGGCGTGCTCTGGCCGAGGTCCGGCGTCCTTGCGGCGTCTGCGGCCTGGGAGGCGTCGGCGGAAGGGACCGCCGCGGCGGCGGGTGGAGAGGCGGGGGGCGTGGCCGCCGTGGGGGTGAGGCCTGCGAGGAGTGCGGGGAAGGGGTCTCCGGGGTTTGGGGCGGCGTAGGCGTCCGCGCTGGTGACCCGGACGGTCAACGGCTTCCCGGTGGCTGCCGCCTGGCCGTGGTCCTCGGCGAATCCCCAGGCGCCCGTTGCGGGCTCCGGCTCCTGGAGGGAGACCTGGAGGGCGTGGACGTAGTCCCGGTACTGCTCGTCGGAGACGCGCTGCAGGGTGACCGGGGTTTCCAGCGGCGCCAGGAGCGCCTGCTGGTCCCGGGTGGTGTCCAGGATCTCGGCGTGGGGGAAGATCCGCCGCGTATGCGCCGTGGCGGGCAGGACTACGGCCGTCTGGAGTTCGCGGGCGGCGGAGAGGGCGTCGGCGAGCTGGATGACGTCGTCCTCGGCGTGGTCCCCGGCGGCGATCAGCAGCCAGGGCAGGACCTGTTCGCCGCTCTGGTGTGCTTCGAGGAGGAGCTCGCCGAGGTCGGCGGCGACGGCGGGCAGGTGCGGCATCGTACGGATCCGGCCCTGCGGCAGGAGCCCTGCCAGGCGGGTGCCGAGGCCTTCGGTGAGGATTTCGCTGTAGTCGGTCCATCCGCAGGTGCCCAGCTCCAGGGCCAAGGCGCGGGCGACTTCGAGGACCTCCTCGTCGGTGCCGTCCAGCAGCAGCACACGGCAGGTGGTGAGGTCGGCGAGGAGCAGGCCGAGGTCGTCGGCGCCGAGCGTCACCAGGCCCGGGTACGGCGCCTGGACGTCGGCCGCATCGTCGGCTGCCGTCGGCGTTGCCGTGCGGTCCAGGACCCATGCCCGGGTATCCGGTCCGGTGGTGAACGGGGCGATCGGCTCGGCGGGTTCATCCAGCAGGAGGGTGACGCCGTCGGTCTCCGTGAGGCGGGCTCCGCGCAGGGCGGGGAGAGTCTGGCCGTTCTCGGCGGCCTGGTGGGCGAGGGTACGCAGGACGGCGTCGAGGAGCTCGACGCCCGCGGGCTGCGACGTGGCGGCGAGGGTTTGCTCGGTGGCATTGGGGGTGTCGTTCTGGGCGATGGTCTGTCCGGCGCGGCGCTGGCGCTGCTGGAGGATGCGCCGCACGGCGAGGGTGCCGGTGAGGGCGGCGGCCAGCAAGGTGCCGATCCCGCCGACCAGGCCCCAGTTGAGGCCTGTGCTCCGGCTCTGGAGCGTGGGCGTGGGCGTGGCCGGGGCTGCGGACTGCTCCGTGCTCGGCGCGGCCGTGGTCGTCGGCGCCGCTGATCCGGTCGGCTGCGGTACCTGCGCCGCCGGGGAGCTCGCGGCCGGAGCAGGTACCGGGACCGGGGCACCGGGCGAGGGAGAGGCCTGCTCACGGGGCTGCGCGGGAGAGGTAGCGGCCGGTACGGGGGCGACTGTCTCGCCCTCGGTCTTCTCCTGAGCAGGGGTGGGACTGGTAGTGCCGGGCGTCGCAGAGCCGGGCTCCTGCGGTGTGGCGCCGGTCGCGGGGAGGGTGAGCTGCTGGCCCGGGTAGATCAGATCCGGGTCGGTGAAGGTCCCCCCGCCCGGGACCGGTTCACCCTGGTTCAGGTCGAAGATGTCCGTATACCGGTCGGGCTGCCCCAGTTGTGCGGCCGCGATCGAGGACAGGTTGTCGCCTTCGCGCACGCTGTACTCGCCTTCCTGGCCCGCCACCGGGCCGGAGACGGCGCCCTGCGCCCGAGGCCCCAGCGCGCCCGCGGTCGCGGTCGCGGCGTTGGTGGGGAGGGTGAGGACCCATCCGGGCTGGATGGGCTGCTCGGCGTCGAAGATGGTGCCGTCGGCCATGGTGCGGCCCTGATTGAGGGTGGCAATCTCATTCCACCGCTCGCCGTCGCCGAGGCTCTGTTCGGCGATCGACCACAGGCTCTCCGCGGGGCGCACGTCCCGCACGGTGTAGGCCGGCGCCGCCCCGGCGTCCTCGGCGGCCGCCGAGCTGCCGGTCGTTGAGTCGCCGCTGGCAGCTGCACCGGGTACGGCAGCAGCGCTGACGCCCGCCGGGACCGCGAGCGAAGGGGCGGCCGAGGCAGGCGCGGCGAGGGCGGTACCCGTTGGCAGGGCCAGCAGGATCGTTCCCACGAGGGTGGCGGCGGCCCGCTGTCCTAGGAGTCCGCGGATCTGGGGGGCGCTGCGTCCACGGAGCTGGGCCGGGATCTCCAGCAGGACCGCGAACGCGAAGCCGGCCCACCCGATCCAGCCGGCTACGGCGAGGGCGAGGAGGAACACCTGGCCGGAGTCGTCGGTGGAGAACAGGGAGCCGAGGGCCGCCAGGCCTGGCGGGCCGACGATCGAGGCGGCCCACCACAGCAGGACCGGCAGCCCGGCCAGGAGCGCGGTAAGGACGGTGAGGCTGAGCAGGCCGCGGACCATAGCGGCCGCCGTCTGGACGCCGCCGCGTGCCGGACGCGCAGGAGTGCGGGTGGGGGAGGGCTTCGTCATACGGAGGTCCTTCGCGGGGGAGCCGGCGGTTACTCGGGTTGGGTCACGCCGTGCAGGAGACGGGCGCTACCGTGGCCGGTCACGCTCATCGAGCCGATCCCGACGACGGACAGGAACTTGGTGGCGTACGCGTCGGAGACGGTCACGGTCAGCTGGGTGCCGTCCGCGGACAGGCCGACGCTGCCCTGGGTGCCGGCCCGGGCGAGGTAGGCGTACGCGGCGGCCTGGGCGGCGCCGGGGTCGATGCGGATCCCGGCGCCTGTGACGGCGGAGGCGGGGTCGATGGCTTGCCCGGCGGCGCGGGCTGCCTCCATGGCGACGGCGTCGGCGCGTTCGGTGGCGCGGAGCTTGCCGCCGCCGTCGATGGCCAGGCCGATGATGCCGAGCAGGGCCACGGTGACGATCGCGGTGTACACGGCGATGCCGCCCTCGTCGCCCCGCAGCCGCTGACGGCTTTGGGCAGGTTCCGGCTGGGGCACGGTTATCCCTCCCTTGATCGGTAGGCGTCCACGACGGAGGTGAATCGGCTGGTCAGGGTCTTGGAGCCGGGCACGCCCGGCAGGAGGAGATCGCTCAGGGGGACGGTGCAGGAGATTGTCACGGTCACCGTGCCGACCTCGCCGAGTGGGACGGCCAGCCCGGAGGTGTCGATGCTCGTGCTGGTCGACGCGCAGTGGACGCCCTGGTCGTTCAGGGAGCGGGCGGCGGCCGTGGCGGCTTCGGCCTGGGCGCCGGAGTGGGTGCGGGAGATGGACGCGGCGCGGGCGGCGTCCTCGGTGGCGGCGTCGACTTTCGCGCCGGAGGTGACGATCCGCCCGCCGGCGATCGCCATGCACAGCAGCATGAGCAGCAGCGGGGTGACGATCGCCGTGGCGATCGCCTCGCTGCCCCGGTCCTCGCGCAGCCGTACGCGCCAACCCTTCCCGCCCGCAGCGGGTTCGGGGCCCGGGCCGGCCGTGGGTTGGCTCATGGCTGGGTCCACCGTTCGCGGGGTGCTGAGGCGGTCTGGGAGACCGAGAGTCCCGACAGGCCGGGCAGCATGGAGGGGGCGCTGCCGGTGACGGTCACGGTGACGTCGGTGACGGTGCTGCCGCCGGTGCTGACGGCGGCTCCGCGCAGGCTGTCGCCGGCGATCCGGCCGAGGGTCTCGCGGGCCCGGGCGGCTCCCACGCTGTCGGGGGACTGGTAGGTGCGGGCTGCGGCGACGCCTTCGCGGGCCGCGGTCAGCGCGATGCTGCGGGCGTGGATCCACATCGCGGCCTGCACCACGGCGACCGTGACCAGGATGACGAACGGGAACACGATCGCCATCTGGATCGAGGACTCCCCCCGATCGCCGGGGTCCCGGCCCCGGCTGAGCGGACCGGTATTCTCGGCCCGCTCCGCATCGTCCTCGTTCTTGTTCTCGTACGGCACGTTCGCCTTCCTCCCCGGCCGTGCCCGTCTCAGATTCCGGCGAGCCTGCCGTTGTACTTGGTGATGAGTACGGCGAGGGAGCCGGCGATGGTGATGGCTCCGCCGACGGCGGCGACCCAGATGATGACGGTGGTGATCGAGATGTCGCCGCGGTCGTCGGCTCCGCCCTGCTCGATGCGGGACTTCAGCCATTGCACGGCGGAGGTGGCGGCGACGGTGGTCTTGGCGGCGAGCTTGGTGATCATGACGTGGGTCTCCTCTGTCAGGTGTTGAGCATGCGGATGAGGGCGGGGAAGGCGATCAGGAGCATCACCAGGACGGCGAGGAGCGCGCCGGGGGCGGTCATCTTCTCGCTGTTGGCGTTCGCTTCTGCGGCCTGTGCGGCGAGGAGCTCGGTGCGCAGGTTCTTCGCGCGGGAGCGCAGGGTGGCGTACACGGACGCCCCGTCGTCGGCGGACTGCCGCATGATCGCGGCGAGGTCGTCCAGGACGGGCAGATCGAGTTCGGCGGTGAGGCGGGCCAGGGACTCCCAGTGCGGGACCTTGTCTACGTGCGAGCGGGCCAGCGCCCCCTGGATACGGAGGAAGGCCCAGCCCTGTCCGGTCTGCGCGGCCTGTTCCATGGCCTGTTCCGCGGACACGTTCCCCGCCCGGCGCAGGGCGACGAGGTCGAGGTAGGCGGCCATGGCGTGGGCGAACTCGGCGCGGGCGCGCTTCGCCTTGTCGCGCAGGGCGAGGTCGGGGGTGAACCACAGCAGGACCGCGGCGAGGATCCCGACGGCGGCGGGGAGGTACAGCGGCAGGCCCAGCAGCAGGAGCGGGATCGTGGACAGCGGCGGCAAGAGCAGGCCTCCGGCCGCCAGCGCGACCTTGGTGAGCAGGAACCGCCCCGGCGTCGTCCCGGTCAGCGCCAGGTCTTTGTAGGGGATCCGCACGCCGGGCATGTCGGCCAGGTGCTCGACCAGCCACCGGCCCCACTGCTCGTCCCGGTCGCTGGGCGCGGCTTCCGCCGGGGGCGGCGCGGGCTGGTTCAGGCGCCGCAGCGCCGGGGCGAGGGCGGGTGCGGGGCGCAGGACTTCACGCAGGAGCAGTGCGGCTCCGGCGCCGATCGTCGCGCCGGACAGGATCGCGGCCACGGGCATCATGCCGTCACCTCCGTACTTTCGGGTTCCGCGTCGGTCTCGGCCGTCGGGGCGGCGACGGCGCTGCGGGGGTCGGCGACCAGGAAGCGGGGGACCGGCTTGGTGTCGGCGATCTGCCGCATCATCGCGAGGACTCCGACGAAACCGGCCGCCAGGACGGCGAGGACCAGCTGTCCGAGGAGCGTGCCGTAGGGGGCGGTGTAGGAGGGGATGAGGAAGCCGAGCCCGACGACGCCGAGGGTGATGATGGTCATCCACCGCATCGTCGTCCGCGGCTTCTCCCGGTCGGCCTCGATCGACCGCCGACGGGACACTTCCTCGTGGACCGACTCGGCGAGGTCGTCCAGCGCCTGGGCCAGGCCCGGCCCGCGGTCGGCGGCCGACAGCACCAGGGCGGCGACGACCTTGTCCGCGGTGACGTCGCCCAGGGCGTCACCGAACACGCGCAGCGCGTCCCCCGGCCGCCAGCCGACCTGGAGCCGGTCGACCAGGTCGCCGACCTCGGCGGCGATGTCCTCGGGGCAGCCCTTGCGGGAGACCTGCAACGCCTCGTCCAGGCCGCGCCCGAGCCGCAGGACGTTGGCCAGGCGCTGCGTCCAGTCGCCGAGCGCCTCCAGCTTCCCGATCCGGACCGTCGCCGACTTCGTCGGGGCCAGCAGCCACGGCACCCCGGCCACCGCCAGGAACACCAGCGCCCCGGCCACGAACACCCCGGTCACCAGCCACAGCACCACCCCCGCCAGCGCCCCGCCGGCCAGGCGGGTGCGGCGCGCCATGCGCGCGTCCCGCCCGGCCAGCCGCCGCCCCGCCCGGAGGCGGGCCGCGACCGGCCGGCCTTCCGGAGCGGTGGTGCCGATGATCCCGGCGGCCAGCCCGACCAGGCCGCCGGTGAGGGCGAGACCGGCAAGCACCCACATGAACAGGGTGGTCACAGCGCGGCCCCCTCGTCGATCAGCAGGGGCAGGGCCGTACTCCACGTCCCGCCCGGCACGTTCAGTAGGCCCGCGTCGAATCCGGCGCGGCGCAGTTGGTCGATGCAGCGGGGGTGCATCAGCGGGACCGCACGGTTTTCGCCCCACTCGGGCCGGGGGCCGAAGATGGCGTTGGTCTCCGGACGGCCGCCTTCGCCGATGCCGGTGACCTCCAGGACGTGGGAGACGAACCGGTGGCGGTGCCCGCCGATCTTCGTCTCATCGATCGAGGACACGAACACGATGAAGTGCAGCCCGTTCGCCGCCTGCCGGTACGCCAGGCCCTCCGACATGTTGGCCTGCGCCAGGAGGTAGAGCTCGGCGATCCGGTCGAACACCACCGACGGGTGGATGGCGTGGAGGGTGCACAGGTTGCCGCCCGCGCCGTTCGTCATCGCCTGGAGCATCGCCACGATCTCCGGTCCTCGGACCTCGCCGACCACGATCCGCGTCAGCGTCATGCGCAGAGCCCGGTACATGAGGTCCATGAGCGTGATCTCACCGGCCGCCTGACCGCCGACGACTTCACCGTTCGACTCACGCGCCTCCATAGGCACCACTTGGCGATGGTGGCCGTTCTCGTGGGCGAACAGCTCGTACTCGGTCTCCAGCGTCGCGAACCGCTCGTCCGGATCGATCTCGCGGAGCAGGGCGCGCAGCAGAGTGGTCTTGCCCGCGGCCTGCCCGCCCACGATCATCACGTTCTTCTCCGCGCGCACGCAGGCCCGCAGGAACGCCTCCAGGGTGGTGTCGAGCATCCCCCGGTTCACCAGCTCCGACAGGTCCGCGTGGCGCATGCTGTGCCGGCGGATCGTGACGTACGTGCCCGGCGTGACATCGATGATGGCCTGGAGACGGGATCCGTCCGACAGACGCAGGGCGAGGAACGGGTCGGCGGTCGACAGGCTCCGCTCGGCCTGCCCGGTCGTTCGCCGCGCGAGGTCACGCAGCAGCTCGCGGAGCTCCTCATCGGAATCGGCGACCGGAGCCACACAGGTACGGCGGCCGTCGGTGAAGTCCAGCCATGTGTGCGCGTACCCGTTGATGAAGATGTTCTCCACCAGCGGATTGTCCAGGTGCTGCTGAAGGCGGCCGGCCCGGAACTGGAGATCGAACACGGCCTGCGCGATTACCGTGTCCTCGCCCGGGCCCGTCGCCGCGCCCCGCTTGACGGCCTCGGCATCCGACCACACCGCGACCTGCTCGTTGATCAGGTGACGGCCCTGCTGCTCCTGGGCGGCCGGACTCAGTCCGGGCCGGGTGCGGAGCAGGTCGGTGAGCCGGTTCCCGACCTCCTTCTTGATCAGCCGGACCGCCGCGTAGTCCACCACGACCGGCACGGACGGAAGCGCCGGCCCGGGAACGGCTGAGAACCGTGACCGCGGGTCGGCCGGCCCGCCGCCGACGCCGTGCGGCGCCGGCGGCGACGCCACAGATCCAGGGCGGGGGCCGGCCAGGCGGGCCTGGAGCGACCCGGCGGGTACCTGCGGGTTGTTGTGGAGCGGGTTAGCGCGCACCGGAGATCACCCGCCCCTGGGCAGGGCCTGGCGGCGGCGGGGCGAGGCGTGAGCGACGGATCGCCACCAGCTCCTGCACCCGGACCGCGGCCGACCGCGCGGAACGCATCAGCTCGCTCGATTCGAACCGGCGCGGCTGCTCCGCCCCGTCCGACAGCACCGCGGCCTCCTTCGGCCGCCACGGCACCACTGCCGCGACCGGCACCCCGAGCGTCTTGCGCACCTCCTCCTTGGAGAAGGGGCCCTCGTCCACGAGGAGCATGGTCAGCTCGGCGCTCCCCCCGAGAAGCTCCCGCAGCGCCGACAGCCGAACGTGAGCGCTCTGCAAGCTCCGCAGGGTGTTGCGAGCCACCATCAGGACGACGTCGGCGCGCTGCGCGAGGACAGCGGACGCCCCGAACGCGCCGCGGCGGCCGAGGTCGACCAGGACGTCGTGCCGGTGGTCCTCGATCCCGGCGAACAGGCCGGCCAGCGGCTTCCACACGGGTTCCATCGCGGAGGCGTGCGCAGGATCGTAGAGACCGGGCAGGACCAGGCGGTCGCGGGTCCCGGCGTCGGTGACGTCGACCAGCTGCCGCCAGAACGCCTCACCCAGCTGACCCTGACGCGCCGCGATGGCGAGGTTCCGCAACCCGTGCGAGTTGTCCAGGGTCCCCTGGAGCGCGCCGGGCAGAATCGCCCCGCCATCCGGATCGGCCTCGGCCAGCACCACCCGGTGCCCCTCTGGAAGCGGCCACGTCATCAGCAGCGCCATCGCGGCCGTGGTCACCCCGGGCGCGCCAAGGCCCCCGGCGAGCGCGATGACGGCCATCAGCTGCCCTCCTGCGGCGCGAGGATCAACGCGACCGCACCAGTGGCAACCCGCGCCGCCAGCGTGGGCCCGTCCGCCGCCGGGACCGCGACGTCCACCACGATCACGCCCGTCGCCGGGGCGGCCGCCCCGACCGCGACCACGGTCGCGGGAAGCGTCTTCGGAGCCCCGGCGGGCTCGCCCGCCTTGCCCCCGGCCCCCGCGGCCTGCGCCGGGTCGGGGGTGGAGACGATCAGTACCTTCTGCCCGGGCGCGAGACGGCTCGCGGGCACCTGCGACGGCTTCAGCGCGACACCCACCAGCTGCTCACCGGCCTTGATGAGGGAGACGGAGGTGACCTGGCCGGGGGAGAGGAGCGAGCCGGACTTCAGCGCGACCGCGGCACGCTGCCCGACCATGCCCGCCTTCTTCGTCACGGGGACGGCCTTGACGGCCGGGTCCAGAGCGAGCGAGGCGGGCGCGAGGTCCGCGTCGGAGATAGCTGCGCCGACCGGTACGTCGCGGGCCACGACCAGGACGGCGGTGCGCTGGCCGGAGGCGGTGAGGAGCAGGGCGCCGGAGAGGCCTCCGGCGGCGATCAGTGCGACGGACAGGGCGATCAGCCCGGGCCTGCGGCGGCGTTGGCGTACGACGCGTGGCGCGGCCGCCGGCTGACCTCCGGGGCTACCGGACCCGGGGGTAGCTGCACGGCCCGGCGCTGCGGGCGTGGTGGCGGTACTCACGTGCTCTGCCTCCTGGAAGAGAAAGGAAGTTCAGTCGGCTGCGGGGGTTACTGGCCGACGACCTGGAGTTCTCCGACGGCAATGTCAACAGAGCCCGTCCTGGTCTGGGTCAGCTGGCCGCTTTGGCCGCCGCCCGCCCAGTCGATGGCCCATGTTGACGTCGCGGTCACGTGGTACTTCCCGGAGCCGGACTGGGAGGAAGGGGACCGGTAGCGGTGGCCGCAGTCGGGAGACGGGGACGCGCCGAACTCGGCGCGATAGGGAGTTCCGGCGGTGGTGCATGTGACGGTTGTGCCGTCACCCATCTCCCACACGATCTTTGAGACCTTCGCCGTAGCCGTGACGGTTACGGCGCCCGCAGTGGCAGAGGCGGTGTTAGGGCCGTATGTCTCCGTCCCTACAGCAGTCCACATGTAGACCGGCATACCCACCAGACCAGTACCGCCAGGACGGGGTGTGATGCCGATCGCGGGCGGCCTGAGCAACATTGAATCGACGGCACGCTGCGCAAGGACAGCCGGGTCGATGGCAGGGTCCGGCGTCGTCCTCGACCAGAAGGCCAGGCCGATAATATCTCCGGTACTTGCCCCGCCGGGCCCTGTACCGAGACAGGGGCTCACATACACAGCGCCATCACCGGGTTCATGTCCCTCCCACAGTGCGCTGCCGGCAGGCGGCTGGGGTTCGAGCAGCCTGACCGTGCAGTTTGCGGGGATTGTGCTGCCGGTACCGCCACCCCCTGGCCGACTGGGATTTCCTCCCGTACCCGGCTTGGGAGGAATCTCTACGCTCACGCAGAACCGAAGATCTGTACACGCTCCCGCTCCGGTTCCGCCATCGGCCTGAGCCGCAGGAGTTGCACCGCCGACCACGATGAGACTGCCAACCAGTAGGGCACCGCGCTTCTTCACCGTCAGCATGTCTGGTCCTGAAGCTTTTCCTCAATGACCGTCCACCCGTTGGGCCACTGCTCGACGGTCAGCGTGGTGATGTAACGAAGGAGCCGCTCGGGGGGGAGCGAAATTTCCTTGCCGCTCCCTTTGTCGACGGGTTTCCACTGTGAGATGTCCACGCAGTCTGTAATGACGGCGGTCTTCAGCTTCGTGCCGTCCTTAAAAATGATCTCAGTACCTGAATGCTGCGGCTTGCCCGTGACGATTTGACCCGCGTTTCGGAGGTTGGCGAGTCCGTTCTCCGTTTGCGTGTAAGCGGAACCGTTGGACAGGCTCTTCAACTCGGTGCCGGAGGAGTCGGCTTTCGAGTAGGCGGCGGTAAGCGCGTTCCAGTAGCGGTCGTATGCGGCCTGTACCGCGCTCTTGTCGGCGGCCAGGGGATCGGTGGCGGGACTCGGCGACACGGTTGCGGTGGGTGGTGTGCTCGGGCTGGGTGGCGGCGTTGCCGTGTCGTCCTTCGAGCAGCCGGCGGTGACAGTCCCAACAGTCGCGATGATCGCAGCGGTGGCGCACAGCCGTTGCCACAGTGCCCTATGGGTGTGGTGCTGGCATGTCATTGTCACGTGGAGTCCCCCCGGTGTCACATCGCCAGGCGGGCGTTCTGGGTCGTCCGTCCTGGCCCCGCCGTCGCTGCTGCAACGTGTTTGTGTCGTGGCGGTGCGTTGTACTCGGCACCCTACGACGTCAGCGTCAGTAGGCCCATACGGTTGTTGGGGTACAGATGATCTATTGCGAACGTTTGTCCATAAATGCCGGTCAGTCATATGCCAATCCATTGTCCGGTGTTACCCCTCCACCCCTGATGCGGGGATGGAGGGGGATGCAGTGATAGGCGCTCCACATGGACGAAAGTCGGCCATGCGGCTGATTCTTTTTGCTCTCGGTAACACCTCTGCGTGAGTGCGGGCGGCCACTGGCTCCCTCGGAAGCGCCGCCCGGATGTGGAGAGCTGAACCGTTGGGACCGCCGCGTCCAGCGTGCCGCTATCCGCCAGCGCCGCACGCTGGCCGACCTCCACGCCGCCGTGTCCCTTCAGGACAGGCACTCATCTATGTGTCCACAGCTGGACATGCTGAAGACTTATGCGGTGCTCGTCACCCCGCAGGACTATCCCCCGGCCTCCATCGGTCCGTTCATCGCCAAGACCAACGCTGAGCGCTACGCCGAGCGGATCGGGCCGTTCGGGAGCCGACGCCTGAAGAGCAAGGTCGACGCGTTCGTCGTCGTCGCCCGCCCGCGCAGCAAGCACCTGGAGCCGCGGCTGCCCACCGACCCCTGGACTCTGGGCCAACTCATTGCCGAGCAGGAGGACCAGGACCAGGATGTCTTCCCCTGCCTGTATGCCCGCCTCCACGCCCGGCTCGGAGACGACGTCGCCGAAAAGGTCTGGTCGCGGGCCACCGGGTGGGAAGGAAACAAGACCTCCGGCCGCGAGCAGCTGCTCGCCTCGGCCGAGGACTGGCGCACCCAACGCCTCGGCGCCGCTCACGCCCTCAAGCGCATCGTGGTCGAGCTGTGGAACAACGGCATGGAGAACGTCCAGGACATCAGGCGCGCGACCGGACTCTCCCGAACCACGGTCTACGAAGTCCTCCGCGACGCCGGCATCGACCCCGCCACGCGCGACTCCGGCCAGTGAGCATCGAGCCCTGGTTGCGGCCTGCGGCCGGGTTGCAGCCAGGGCTTCGACCACCCACATGTCATGTCGGCCCCAGGAACAGGCACTCACAGCTGGGTCCACCCGCGGAGTTCGGGGGCACCGGCCAGCGGCGTCCAGACAGGGCTGGCCGGCCCTTGGGTTTCGAGGTCTTCGAGGATGGCCGCGCCGAGAGGGACGCGCGCGGCGAAGCGGGTGACGAGGTCGTGGTCGGCGGTCATGCGCCGCAGGTCGGCGATGCGGTTGGCGAGGGTGGTGCGGGATGCGCCGGTGAGGATGAACAGGATGCGGGGGAAGCGGGGGTAGAACCGCTGCCAGGCGAGCGGGGTGTCCTGGTCGGCGACGGTGCCGCGCCGGCCGGGTGTCTGGGGGGTGTAGTCGTGGAAGCGGGCGTAGGTGATGAGTTTGCGTGCCAGGCGCTCGCTGCTCATCGTGGCGCGGTCGATCTCCACGAACGCCCGGTAGTGCATCCGGCGGGCGCCGGTGGAGGTGTAGTGGAAGACGGCGTCGGCGACGAGCCGGTCCTCACCTCCGGTGTCGGGGAGGCGGTGGGTGACCTCGGGAACCCAGTCCAGTGCCTGGTACTCGTCCCTGCGGGCCCGCGCGTCCTTCAGGAAGGTCAGGTGGGCGCGGACGCCGGTGAGGGTGTGGGCGGCGCGGAGCGCGGCGGCGGCCGGGCTGGGGATGGTGGAGATGTGGCGGCCCCGGAGCTCGGGCCAGTCGCCGACGGCCTGCGTGCCGGCGGGGGTGAGGAAGTAGGCGTGGTAGCCGCGGCCGCCCAGCGCTGTGTGGGCGATCAGCCCGTCCTCACGCAAGGGCCGCAGGATCTTGTGGATCTTGTTGGGCAGGGCGCCTGGCATGACCAGCTGGTGCAGTTGGGGGCTGGTCAGCAGGCGGTGCTGGGCGATCAGGGCCAGCGCCCGGTGAGCATGGGTGTCGGCCGTGTCGGGCTGGGCGACGGTAGCGGTGGTCATGCGTACTGCTCCTCGGACTGGTCATCGGGTGCGGGGGGTGCCTGCGGGGTCAGGCCGGTGAGGTATTCGCGGACCTGCTCCTCCTGGGCGAGGGCCGCGGCGGTGAGTGCGGACAGTGGGCGGGCCCCGGCGTTTGTGTGCGCGGCTTTGCGCAGGGCGCCGACGCGGGCCGGCTTCGCGAGCCGGCCGAAGACCTCTTTCAGCTCGGGGCCGCGGATGCGCAGGGGGCCGATGCGTTTGCCTGCGACGGTGAAGGAGGCGTAGTGCCACCACCGTTCGAGCCCGGCCGCGTCCTGTGGGGTGACCGAAGAGCCAGGCCACTGGTTGGTGATCTGCGCGATCGCCTCCACCGAGCCGGCTGTGGTGGACAGGCAGGAGGCGTTCTGCAGGAGCGCGGCCCGGGTGGTGGGGGTCAGGCGTTGCAGGAGCTGGGTCATGCCGTGCAGGCGGCAGCCGAACTTGCGGAGTTCCTCGGTGATCTGCGCGATGACGGTGGAGGCCCCGCTGTCCAGGGAGATCAGCTCGTCCAGGTAGAAGCGGAATGGGCGCCGCTTTGCCTCGGGGAGGTCGCGGCGGGACAGGCCGGCCCGCAGGAAGTCGCGGACGATCAGGGAGACGAGCAGCCGGTCGGTCGGCCCGGTCCCGGGCGGGCAGATCCACACGACGTGGCCCTCGTCCATTGCCCGCCGGATGTCGTACCCGCTGACCGGGCTGCCCAGGAACGCCCGGATGACTGGGTTCGCACCGAGCCGCTCCAGCGGGTTCAGCACGGTGAGGAGCCCTTCCCGCGGCAGGTCGAGGAAGCTGCTCGTCCACCACCGGGCCGCTTCCCCATCGAGGGCGCCGAGGGCCAGAGCGCGAAACGCCGCGTCAGTCAGGAGCGGGCGGACCTGGAAGATCGTGGCTTGCCGCTCCGGCAGGCCGGCCGCGGTTGCGCGGGTGTTGACCGCGACCAGCGCCTCGACGGCTTTGGTCAGGATGGTGAGCGCCCGTGGCGCGCTCACGTCGTCCCACCCCAGAGCGGTGGACATCGCGTCGACCACGGCAGCGACGACTTCGTAGGGTCGCTGGCCACTGGACATGTCCAGCAGGTTCCAGCAGCCCAGCAGGTCGTCTTCGCTTCTCACCGTGAGGTCGAAGAGGGCGATCCGCTCCATGATCTTGTCGTGGGCTAGGTAGCGGGCGACGTCGCTGAAGGAGTCGCCGTGCGGGTCCACGAACGCAAGGCCGCGGTCGTTGTGGGCGCTGGCGACTGCCTGGACCTGGGCGCGCATCGTCTTGCCCCAGCTGCTCTTGCCCGACTGCACTTCGAAGAGGGTGTCGTCCTCGTGTGTGGCCAGCAGCCGCTCCTGCCCGTCCGGCCCCCGGTGCCAGCCCTGCGGAATCAGGTCCGCCCCGTTCTTGAACGTGGGCATGTCCCTCTCCAGCAGCGGCACGGACGCCGCGCCGGTGGGCGGCTTGAGGAGCCCGGCCAGTTCTTCCAGGTGGGCCCACCCGTTGCGGGCCGGCCGCATCAGCGCGCTCGTCCAGCGCTCATCGAACCGCTTGCACCACGGCCACCGGTCCGGACCGATTCGCACCGGGCCCAGTGACCAGCCCTGGGAGGCGAGGCTGGTGGCGCCGGCGAACACGTCCAGGGCAGCGTTGACCCGGGCCAGGCGCTGCTCGGCGCGGCCCTCCTTGTTGGAAGCGCACCGCACCAGGATCTGCACCCGCACCAGCCCAGTGCTCTGCGTCAGCTTCCGCAGCACGGTTTCTCGTTCAAGCCGACGGGGCTGCGGGGACATGGCCATCCGGCCGCGGCCCGAGCGCTGCCCCTCGGCCGGATCCAGCAACTGCCGCAGGCCGAAGCTGCTGTCGGCTTCCCGGCTGATCCACCGCGCATCGCGCTGCGCTTCGCGACGGCCCTTGTCCCGGGCCCTCTGCATGATCTGCGCGCGGTGTACTGCCAGGCGCCATCGGGAGGCGGGGGACAGGTCAACGCAGACCTCGGCAAGGTCGCCGAACCGGGTCTTCAGGTCGGCGACTGCGTCGATCAGGGGCTGGAGCGGGTCGGGGTCCAGGGGTACGTCCCGCAGCCGGGCCCCGGGCTCACCCCGCAGGGTCAGGACAGCGCGCACCACGTACTTACGCCGTTTGTCGGCGATCGGAGCCGCCTCTATGACCTCCACCCTCGCCCCGTACGGCGTCTGCGCAAGCAGCGCCCGAGCGCCGGCAGGGGCCTCGATCCGGTAGCTCATGGGTTTCTTGCCGTCGGCGCGCAGCCGCAGCCGCACGGTGCGGGCCCGCGCGGGTACCCACCAGCGGCCGGCTCCGGCCGCGCTGATCAGCTGCATCCCCTGCCGCCAGATCTGCTCCGGACTCGGCGCGAACTCGGCGCTCGGCACCAGCTCTACGTACGTCCGTTTGGCCAGTGCCCTTTCAGCGAGGCGCCGCTGCAACGCCTCCCACCCTGCCAGCAGTACGCCGGCGGCCAGCGCCAGCCAGATGGCGTTGTCGAACACCCAGCGGACGACACCTCCGACAGCATCGGCCACGCCGACGATGGTGCCGACGGCCTCGCCTGCCAGTGTCACAGGGCTCGTTCCCATGATCCTTCTCCGTTCTGGGTATAGCGGACGCTGGCGGTGCGGCCGTCGAGGAAGGTCCCGGCCGGGTCGGCGCCGGCCCACACCAGCCGCACCACCGCAGCCTCGCGGCCGCCGGGCGCTGCCGCTGTGCTGGTGTCACGGCGGGCGGTCGCGGCCTGGATGCGGACCTGCGTGTATCCGGCCGTCTCTGCCGACCACGCCCTACGGCCGGCGGCCAGCAAATGCTTCTCGTCGTGCGGCGGCAGGTCCGGCGGGCTGGCCCGGTCCAGCGTCTGCTGGATGATCGGGTCCGCGGCCGGGCCGGACCCGGGCGGCGGCAGCTCGCTCGCCAGGGCACCGCCGGACTGCCCAGCCGCTGCGGCAACCTGCCCGGTCCCGGGCTGCGGAGCCGGAGATGAGGATGCCAGTGGACGGGCAGCAGGGACGGGAGCCTCGTCACTGAACGCCGGCGGGGGAGGCGCGGCGGTGGCGGAGGCAGCGCGGATCGTGCCCGACACCGGGGTTGGTGAGGCGAGAGCCTTGGGAGACGGCGCTGGGTCCGGAGCCGGGGCACCGGTCAGCCCTGCGGTCAGTAGCCAGGCTCCGGTGCAGGCGAGAGCGACGGCCGCGATGGCAAGCCGGAGACCGGTACACCAGTGCGTGACGGGGGTGTGGTTCACAGGATTCGGGCCCCGCCCGCGTAGTCGGGCATGGCGGTGACGGGGTCGATCCGGACGGGTTTGCCGGGCCTGGGAGCGTTGATCATTTTTCCGTCTCCGATGTAGAGGCCGACGTGATGGATGGTGGAGTCGGCTGTGGGGCTGTAGCCGTAGAAGACGAGGTCGCCGGGCTGGAGCGCGGCGAACCCAGCCGATGCGGGGATACGCCGGCCGACGCCCGCCTGGGCGGCCGCGGTCCGCGGCAAGGCGATACCGGCCTGGGCGTAGGCATAGAGAGTCAGGCCGGAGCAGTCGAAGCCGGTGACGGTGCGGCCGTCCTGCCCGCCCGGGGAACAGCAGATGCCGGTGGAGGGGCCCTTCGCGTTGCCGCCGCCCCAGGAGTAAGGCAGGCCCTGCTGCGCGAGCGCGGTCTTGATGACGCCGCCGATGTTCCCGCCAGGGATGTGCGGGGTCCGGCCGAGGGCGTCATAGCGGTCGATTCCGGAGAGGACGTCGTCCACGTACGCCCAGGACCGGTTGTAGGTGTGGATCGCGGCGCGCAGTTGCTGGCGGTCGCCCAGGTTGCGGCCACCTCCGCACAGGTACACGGCGGCGGATGCGGCGGCGTCGTCGGCGTTGTGCGGGCTGATGGTGCCGTCGTGGTTGCCGTCCTTCCCGTACGCGCGGAACGTCTCGGGCAGGAACTGGAAGGGGCCGACTGCCCGCTCGTACTCGGGGTCGTTGTCCCAGCGGCCGCCGTCGGTGTCGCGGATCGCAGTGGTGTTGCCGCCTGCGCCGGAGCCGTCGAGGCGGGGGCCGGTGATGATCGGGGTGATGTCGCCGCGCGCGCCGATGATGCGGCCTGACGCGTGGTCGGATTCCACCCGTGCGATCCCGGCGAGGATCTGCCAGCGCATTCCTTGGCAGGTGGGGACGTGCTGGCTGATCTGGGAGGCGCCGGTGAGGTACGCGGTGAGCATCCGTTCGGGGATCCCGGCGGCTGCCGCGTCAACGGTTCCGCCGCTGCCGGCGCCCGCCTGACTGCGCGTCGTGGCCGCGGCCAGCAGGACGGTTCCGGTGCAGGACACAGCCGTGACCAGGAGCAGTACGCCGAGGCATCCGAACTTCTTCCACCGCTTCACTGGCCGTCCCTTTCCTCACGCTGGCGGCGCTCGGCTGCGCGGGCTTCGAAGATCCGCCGGAGCCGGGCTGAATTCGCCGCCGTCCGGTCCGCCCGGACATCCGCCGGTGCCGGTGCCGGTGCCGGTGCTGGGACAGTGGCTTGGGGTCGGATACGGCGCCGGGGTGCCGGGTCCTGGCTGCTGCCCGGCGCTGCGTGGATGCGGTGCGGGGGAATTCCCCGGTCCGGGACGGCGCGTGAAGGGGGGACAGTTCCCGGTCTGGGGCGGCTGATTGACGCCGTCGTGGTCCGGGGGGCGGGCTGGCGGGTGCGGTCCAGCGGGGCCGTGCGGATGACGCCCGCGATGGCGGCGTCCCGGACGGTTCCGGCCGGATCGTGGACCTGCCACGCGGTCGCCAGAACCTGCCCGGTGTGGTCGACGCGATCGCGCACGGCGCGGCCGCCGTCGGCCCAGCGGCCGGTGTCCTCGCGCAGGTGGTGCCCGGCGACCCGCAGCTGCGTCCGGGCGTCGTCGGTGAACTCCGAGCCCGCGGCCTGAGCTGCGCTGAGGGTGCGGGGCAGGCCCACGGTCGCGCCGTAGGCGAGGCGGGCTGTCCCGGAGGCGATCCGGTATCCGCGCAGCCGGGAAGCCCGGGCGTGGATACGTGACCCGAGGAGCGGCCGGTCGGTGGCCGGGTCGTGGAGGATTTCACCGGACCACTGGTCCACCACCATCTCGCCTCCGGATGCGCCGTTCTGCTGAACAGAGGCGGCATTGTGGAAGTGGGCGGCCGCCGGGTGCTGACCGGGCTTGGGTCCGATGAGCGCTGCGTGCGCGCCGCGCAGGGCGATGGCGAGCGGGGCGATGCCGCGACGGCCCTCGGCTGCGGCGTCACCGAGGAACCGGCCCGGGGACATGGGCATCCCGGCACCGTCGGTGAGGGCGGCGAAGCTGCCCAGGGAGCGCAGCCGGTCGCCGAATGCGCCGTGCGCCGAGGAGAGGCCGCCGCCCAGCCTGCCGCTGAGGCCGCCGCTTCGTCCGGCAGGGCCGTGCAGGGCCAGGGCGGCACCGAACTCGGAGTTGTCGCCGCGCAGGTGGCTGCCGCCGACCTTGGCGAACTGCATCCGCATGGCCATCCGCTGCCCGAACCCGGCCGTCGCGGTCAGGATCCGCCGGTGCAGGACCAGGAACGCCAGCGCGAGGGCGTCCACGAGGAGGAGGCGCTCCACCATCTGGTCGGGGCCGGTGTCGGCGAGGAGCGCATCCACGGCGATCCCGAACAGCGGGAGCGCCATCGCGGCCATGAACGCCACCAGGGCGGAGACGACGAATACGCCGAGCCAGCGCCACAGCACCATGCGGGAGGGGCCCGGGAGCATCGCCCACACCCAGGCGACCGGGCCGGCGGCCGCCGCGGCGGCGTCGGCGCCCTGAGCGCCGAGCATCACCACGGCCATCGACACGATCATGAGTGCCACGACAATGACGGCGACCAAGAGCGCGAGCACCGACCAGACCCGGTCCCACGACGGCTGCTCGGCGTACGCGGCCGCCGACCGGCCGACCGGGCCCGCGCCCTGTAGATCCTTGAGCAGTGCGGGGAATCCCGTGGTGGGATTGTTCCTCTCTCGGCACCACTTCTCGCTCTGCGGGTCCAGATACGAGCAGCGGTCGGTGGGCTCGGCCTTCTGCGCTTGGGCCAGGCAGTAATCCTTCGCCGAACCGAAGAGGAGACGACACGAATCTTCCGGCTTGTCGGCGCGAGCCGCCTGCTGGCCTCGGCAGTGGTCGAGCGACGGCCCGTCGAGAAGCGCGCACGGATCCGTGCCGTCTGCCACCGGTGCCGTCGGCTTCGGCGCATTGCTTTTGATCCACTTCAGGTGGGCCCGGTACGCGGCGGACTCGCCGGGGCCCTTGGGGTCCAGGACGCGCCCGTACTGGAGGAGCATGTACGGCTTGACGACCAGCGCGTCCGTGAGGGCGTTCTGGATCGGGGTGGTGACCGTCTTCGCGTCGGCCTGTTCGTTGACGCACGCCTCGTGGGCTGAGCCCACCGCGCTGTCGCAGGGGCGGCCGCCGCGGCCGGGGGTATCGAAGTACGAGGACGTCGTGATGGACGCGACCTCGATCGCGGCCTGGTGGGTCTGCTGGAGAGGCCCGTCCTCGCCCAGCACGTAGTCCGGCCGGATGAACGCGCTCGCGGCCAACGCGGAGATGACCAGGGTCAGGGTGATCTCGCCCAGGCCCTTCCCGACCCGGCCTCGGACGAACAGGATCGCCCCGAAGATGAACGCCCAGCCGAGGAGGAGGCCGGCGAGGCCGAGGGCTCCGACGACGTGCCGCTGGTATGCGTCGGCGAGGCGCTGCGCTGGGTCGGTGAGCAGGGTCAGGAGCGGGAAGTCGAAGACGAAGCGGAGCAGCCAGCAGCACAGGCCGACCAGCAGCCGCACCAGGGTGAACAAGCCGTTCAGACACAGCCGCTGGGTTTCCCCGATGACATCGAACGGCAGGCCGTTGCGCAGGACAGCACTCTCGACCTGCTCGCCGACGGGCAAGGTGTCGATGCTGCTCTCCAGCCGGTAGCCGCTGAGCGGCACCCCCTCACGGGTGATGATGTCCAGCGGGCCCAGCAGCCCTCCGCCCTGCGCCGTGCCGTCGGCGGCCGCCGCGACCGCGGTGTTCGTCACCAGGAACACGACGGTCAGCAGCGCGGTGAAGCCGGCCGAGCGGAGCGTTCCCCGGTCTATGTCGTACCGGCCCAGCAGCCGGATCCGGTTCACCGTGTCCGCCGCTCGGCGCTCAGGACCATTCCCACGGCCCCGGCGATCGCAGCCGTGGAGAACAGCAGCAGCCCACTCCGCCAGCCCGCAGAAGCACGCACCCGGTCCGCCGCCCTCGTCACCACAGCAGGACTGACCATGGCCGCCCTCGTACGGCCGTCCGCCGCAGGAGGCGGGGAAGCGGGTACGGGCGTGGCGGGCAGGCGGGCGCAGTAGTCCCGGGCCGGCCCGATGAGGTGCATGCAGGGGCCGGCCTTCGATGCGGAGGCATGGTCCTGCGAGGAGGCCCATACGGCAGTGGTGCAGGTGAGGAGCAGCAGGGCGAGGGCACCGCCAAGGCGCAGACGCAGGTGGGTGGTCATCGCGGAGTCCCCCCAGGGGCCGACGCGTTGCGTGCGCCGCCGGGCGTCGTGAAGATCGATTTCTTGATGCGGGGTACCGGCGGGACGACGACCTTGATACGGCCTACCTGCATGCGGGGGTCACGCAGGAGCATTTCGCCCTCGCGTCCGCTCTGGCCGACCGGGGAGAGACCTGTAGTCACCAGGCGCAGGAGGTCCTCGTTCTCGTGGTCGAGGCCGAGGAAGCGCAGGCCCCGTGCGGCGCGGGCGCTGTCGGTGGTGCGGGCGAGAAACCGGTAGGCGATCAGCCCGGCATCCTTGCCAAGCTCCTGCTCGTCGTGGGCGCCCAGAAAGCACCCGGCGCCGTGCTTGCGACCGTCGTGGAGAATCTCGTGGACCAGGGCCGCGCCCTCAGCCGAAGAGGTAAGCCAGTACACCTCGTCCAGAGTCACGAGGCAGAACCGCTCCGGCTCGGTGAACGCGGCCTGCCGGGCGATCGCCGCGATCAGATACAGCACCGCCCGCCCGATCAGTGCCTCCAGCGGCTGCTGCCGCAGCACCTCGACATCGGCGAACGCCTCCTTCGGCGGCAGCGTCAGCCCGGCGGTGGTCACCACCACCATGTCCGCGCCCAGGTCCCCGTCCAGGGAGACGGGTGGCAGATCCGGGTCGAACACCATCGCCGCCAGGGGGTTGCTGCGGACGATCCGCAGCAGGTCGCCCATGCTCGCGGCCGCGTCCGCGCGGCTGCCGCTTCCGGCCGCAGCCAGCCCGGCGAGGACGTCCAGGACCTTTCCCATGGACGGCTTCGGGCTCCCGGCGACTTCCTCGACGGCGTGGTGAAGGACGGCGCCAGCCGGGCTCATCGCTCCGACGCCCAGCTGGAGGGTGAGGTAGGACAGGGCGTAGTGGGCGCCGACCGAGCCACCGAACACACGGAGCGGGTCGATGGACAGCTCGGCGCGCGCGGCGTCAATGATCTGGCAGCGGTCGCCCATCGCGGCCTGCGCGAAACTGGCCCACTCACGGACCGGGGTCCGGTCGATGACGATCGCCCGGCCGCCCCGGTCCACGACCGCGCCCGTGACCAGCTTCTCCAGTACGCTCTTGCCGCCGCCCAGGTCCCCGATCACCGCACTGGACGCGGACGCGTTGACCTGCGGAGCGTCAGCCGGGTTCAGCAACACCGGGCGGATGGTGCCGCTGTCCAGGTCGTGACCGATCATCATCCCGGCCGGATCACCCACCCTGGAGAGGGTGAGCGCGCCGGAGGCGGCCCAGTCCTCGGAAAGCTGGTGCTGGGTGAACTGCCCCAGCTTCTGCGCCCGCAGAGCACCGGGCAGGCCAACAGCGAACATCTCCTCCTGCATCCCGTACGGGCGCTCCGCCCGGTAGTCGCCACCCGACAGAGCCGAAGACAGCTCCCTGGCCCGCGCATCGCACGTCACCGGATCGGGCCCCCACACGGTCAGGACAGTCACGGACTGCACCTCGACCTCAACCGACGTCCGCGCCATCCGCGCGTCCTGCTCCGCCAGGTCCCCGGCCGCATCCGGCAGTGAGTGCGGCATACCGGTGGGCTGCGCCCCGTACTGCTCGGCCTGGTCCATCAGCTCGCGCTTCTTGCGCTGCACCTGCGCCCGCGCCTTCTTCGCCGGTACCACATGAAGGTCCACGACGACGTCGACGGGAAAGGGAAGCCCCTCCAGCTGGGCGAGGATGTCCGCGCTCTCCACCGACACCGCCGGCGGAAGCTCGGCGAGGACCAGGTGCGCCTGAAATCCGGTCCCGGACTCCGACTCGACCTGAAGCCACTTGCGGCCGACCGGCGAAGAGACACCCGCCGTCCGCCACCATGGCGCCTTCTCCCCCTTCGGAGCACCGCCCCGGGGCTGCCCGCCCTCGGCAAGACGGATCTGCCCGAGGTCGGCATAGGAAGGGGAACTCAGTACCCCCTCCCGGACGCGGCTGCCGTACAGGGGACTCTGCTCGGCGTCGCACAGCAGCGGCTCCTGGGGCAGGCCGCGGTGGACTGCGTGCTGGAGCAGCCACACGATCTCCGCCGGAGACGCCGGACGCAGCCCGAGCCCGCCCCCCAGGGACGTCTGGATCCGCTCAGCCTCCGCCACGGCGGCGGACAACTCCGCGTCCGTGACCGGGACCGCCGGCAGGTCCAGGGCAGCCGACAGCTCGGAGTAGAGGGCGCTGAACGTGGCCCCTGCCGCCGTCCCCTTGGCGGGGAGAGGGATGGCGAGCCACAGGGTCCGCTCGTGCATCTCCTGGCCGGCCAGCAGATCTACGGCTGCCTCGCAGGTCTGCGCCCACTGGGGCAGGCGCCGCCAGTCGAGGTCCGCGACCATCCGCTCCGCGACCTCCCCCGGATCGGTGCGCGAAGCGAGGACCAGGAGCCGGGGCTCCATGCCGGGCATCGACCGGACCAGGGAGGTGATCCGCCCCAGCAGTTCCTGGTGGACTCGGGCGGGCAGGTAACCGCCGGGCAGGGGAGCGACCCGCCATACGCCCCAGACGCGGGCCGACGTCGACCACAGCAGGTGGCCGCTGATGTGCCGGAATGGAGTCCTCACCGCGCACCCCCCTGTCCGGCACCGACGAGCAGCCGCGACAGACCTGAACCCGCCGCCGCGCTAGCGGAATCGGCCGCGACGCGCACCGCAGGCGCGGGCGCAGCCGTACGGCCCCGGGCCGGTACAGGCGCCGCGGTGCGTGCACCGGCCATCGCCAGGACGGCCTGCGGGGCGGGCACAGGGGTGATGACGAACCGGCAACGCATGTGCGACGGCCGCCGGTCCCTGGCGACCTTGCCGCCGACCAGCCCGGCCGGATGCCGGGCCAGCAGCACGAGGATGCCGGCGAGCGCGGTGAACGGGTTCTGCCCGGCGATCTGCGCCCCGCGCACCGCCCACACCGAAGCGAGCCACAGCACGACGGGAACCGGGCCGGCCCACGACCACCAGGCGTAGGTCTTGATGAGAGTGAACGCGCCACCCCCGAGCACCACGAGCTGCGCCGGGGTGTAGGGGCCGAACCAGACCGTCCAGTCGCCGAGCTTGCCGAGCACCCACGGGTGCCGGCGCGCCTTCGTGTAGACCCGCGCGATGCGCGGCCGCGTCTTCTCGCTCACAGGACCGGCCCCCGGTCCGGGGTGAACACGGCTGTGACCTGACCGGCGCCGCTGGCCGGGTTGTTGATCTCGTCGGAGAAGAGCGACGCGAGCGAGTCGCGGGAGGCGTAGAGCGACAAGGCGATGATCATCGCCAGCACCGCGCCGATCGCCGCCTTCACGGACAGACTCCGGGCGATGATCACAAGGACCACCAGCGTCAAAATGACCTTCAGGCCCTTGTCGCCCCAGTCGCCTAGGGTGTTGAGCAGGGAGTCGCCGAGCACATCAAGGCCACCGGCCAGAACCACAGAGTTCATCGCACACCGCCCGAGACCGGAGCCGGCGAAGAGGTGGCGGTGGAGATGGCGTTCGGGGCCGGGGCGGTGACGCCGGCTTCGAGCGCGCTGACCTCCCACCGCCCGGCGCGGGCGCTCACCTCAGCCCGGTACATCAGGGGCCACCTCGCCCCGTGCTTGTCCTCGCCCGTGACCCGGACCTCGACCCGTGCCTTCGAACCGTCTGCGGCCACGCCCTTGCCCATGGCCACCGCAGCGTCCGCGACGACATCCTCGACATCGACCCGTACGTACGGCGCTACGGCTGGCGCCGACACCCGCAGTCCCGGCGACAGGTACCGCTCCAGTCCAGCGCCCTGGCCGCCGCTGAGGTAGGTGCGGAGGAACTCGCCCAGCGACGTCTCCAACGCCGAATCGTGGGGGATCGGGTGGGTGAAGGGGGAAGCCGGTTCCGCGGCCGCGCCGGGGGCGGCGACCTCCGCCGGCGGTCCGCCGATCGTGACGGGTCCGCCGTCCTTCACCCCACTGCCGGACACGGCGAAGTACCGCACCGGCGGAACCTTGGTCTTTGGGCCCCCGTCCGGGGCGGGCACGGCCTGGTCGTGAAGTACGGCGACCACCACCGTCCACATCTCGGGGGTGGCCGTTGACCGCACCGCCATGACGCGCGCGGGAGCCGGTGCGCCACCGGTCCGCGAACGCCTGGGGAGCTCCACCTTCGAGGACAGCGAGCGGACCGCGGCCGCGACGGAGCTGTCCGGGTCGGCAGCGTCGGCCCGGAGCCACAGGTCCACGAACAGCTCCGCCACACCACGCGGATCCGCCGACGCCCGGACCGCTTCGACGGGGTACGGGGAGGGCGCAGCCTGCGCGGTGACGGTCCGCGGAACGGTAAGCGCGAGGGCCAGGGCCAGCGGCCCGGCCGCCAGCGCGGTCCAGATCCCGGCCCGGACGAACCTCGGCCCGCGGGAAACCGGCTGCCGGACCGGAACAGTCTCCGGACGAGCCGTACGGAGCGACGGGGAAGCCGCCTTCGCGACGCTGCGCCGGACTGTACGGCGACGGCCTGGCGGGGGAGGAGCGGGGGTCATGGTGACGCCTTCCTTGGGAGGAGTTGTGTTCTGCTCCCAAGGAACGGCGGCCCCCTCACCGGTTGGATCACCACGGCCACCCATGCCGCGTCACGGGTGGACAACGGTCCAGCCGGTGACTCACCGGTGACTCCCGGAAGACTCACCAGTGACGTCACCAGTAACCTCCCCATTGCAGGTCACAGCCTTGCTGGCGGGATGACGCCGCGGGGGAGGGCTTGCCTGCTGCGGGTGCGGCCGGTGTCGTCCGTGCGAAGGAACGCGGGGGCCGGCCCGTATCGGAATGAGGCCGGGGACCCTTGGTACGGCCATGCGACTGACGATGACCGGCGCCGCGTTGGCGGCCGCGATGGTGATGGTGGTTGGCTTTCCGGCGAACGCGGCCGTCACGGTGCACTCAACGTGCGAACTGCGGGACGGGGCTCGGCTTTGCTACCGGGCCACGGGCGAATGGGACGGTCCGATCGTGGAATTGCGGATCAAGAAGATCGGAGGGGTAGACCACGCGCGGGCGATTGGCTGGGTACCCCAGGGCGGACAGCTCTGGCTGGAGGTCCGTAAGAACGGCGGAGCGCCGAAGCGGGCCCGGGTGGTGACCGCTCCCACCTACCCCACGAGTGGCGACCCGCTGATGACCACCGGGGCGGAATGGGAGTACGACGGGCCCGGCGTGAAGATCCGGGCCTGCACGGCCGCTCCCAAGGGCAAGTGGCTCACCTGCACCAAGACCAACTGAGCTCCGCCCATTTCCTTGTCCGTCGCGCTCCGTGCTGAACCGGGCCACGGCAGACAAGGTTGCTGCGGCACCGTCCCCTGACCGTCAGAGTGCAGGAAGGGCGCCGCACCCCAGGCCGGGGTGTGCGGCACCCTTCCGTTGGAGGATCAGGCGACGGCGATGTGAAGCCTCTTGCGCCGTTCGAGGGCGAGCTGCTCGCGGTAGTCCTCGGCGGCCTGGTGGTAGCGGGCGACGAAGTTCGGATCGTCAAGCCGGTCGTCGGCTTCCATGTCATCGATGGCGCGCTGTGCGGAGGCAGGCGACTCGTAGCCGGCGAGCATGGCGTTGATCCGGTATACGCCGTTGCGCTGCTTGGTGACCAGGCGGGCGAGTATCAGCTCGCGGAGGCCGGAGGTGACGCTGGGGCGGCTCAGGCCCAAGAGCGCCGCGATCTGGGTCTGGCCCATGTCCACCCGGCCGCCGGGCTCACTGCGGGAGCGCAACGCGAGCAGTACGCGGTAGGCCGGCTGCGGCAGGTCCAACGCCGCGATGACTCCTTCGCCGTTGACGGGCGCGAACAACATCCCTCTGCTCACAGTCCCTGCTCCCTCTCCACCTGAGAACCGCTCCGCTCGCGCCGTTCCCGACGCTTTGCCGCCCGTTCCTGGCGCAGTTCGTCGATCGCCTCGCGCATGAGCTGCAGCGACGGATAGCGCACCAGCTCCGGCAGTTTGCCCGCCCTCAGCTCGTCCAACGCATCCTGCTGGTCGACCTGAACATACTCCGAGCTGCCGTCGACTCCGCGGACTAGTTCGGCCGCGACGTAGGAGTATGGCGGGTTGAACTGGTAGACGCCGGGTCGGCGCTTCAGCACGATCCCGTGTTCCATAATTTCTTGCAGCGCCGGATTCACCTTCTGCCGCGGCACGTCCAAGACGGCCGCCATGTCGTCCTGGGTGAGAGGAATCTTCCCCCCGGCTCTCTGCCCGGCAATCAGCAGCAGGATCAGGCGCAGAGGCAGCGCCTCGCGGTAGTACTGCGCGATGACGAGCAGGAACTCCAGACTCGCCATGGCGAAGGCGTTCGGCCGCTCGTTGCTGGAGTAGAACTCCAGCTTCTGCCGCTTGCGGCTGAGACTGAGCTCCCGGTCGGGATACTGCTGCGCCAGGTCGTCCAGATCCTTGATGCTGCGCAGGCGCGAACCGAACGCGGTCAACGGATTGCCAGGGTCCAGGGGTGGGGGCGCAGGCTGCTTCGGGACACGACGGCGACTCGGCGAATCAGACACGGACGACTCTCCACATTTCAAGATCCCGGGCGGCAGCAACGTAGCAGAAGGTCAGCAATTCTGACCTACAGGTCGGTATTACTGACCTCTGGCGTGTTGGGTGTCACCCCTGGGGTGACACCCGGGGGCCAACCGGCGAAGCAGCCGCGCGGTCGGCTGCGGCGTACGGAGGGGCCGCGGAGCTGTCGGGGCCATGGTCAGCCTTTCCTGGGGTGGGAATTGCTCTGCCCCAAGGAACGGCGACGACCCCACCGGTTGGATCACCACGGCACTCCTTCCGGCATCACAGCTGGGACACGATCCAGCCGGTGACTCACACCGAACTCCCCACCGCAAGAAGCAGGTCCGCCACCCGTGCCGACGCCAAAGGGTGTCGCCGAGACGCTGAAAGGTCAGCATTGCTGACGTTTCAGGGGTCATCGCGTCAGGATTCCTGACTTATTGGCTTCGCAATGTCTCCCCAGAAGGGACACTGCGCGACTCCAGTGTCACTACTGAGGAGACGCTGAGACTCCGTCAGAAACTCTCTGGCCAGCGGAAACGCTCTGGCTCTCCAATCTGATGTACTTGCTGCCCGGCATGTACCCACAGCACTCACCCGCACCCCACCAGCAGCAGCAACGTCACAGGCACCATCACCACTCCGAAGTCGTCTCCCTGCGGAATCCACAGGCTGGGCGGCTGCGCCCTGCGCTGCGCTCCGGTACTCGCTTCGTCGGTGCGGCCGGCCCTCCAAGTGACGGTGAGTCGGGGGCGGGCCTCGGTTGCAAGCAGCATGGGGGCTGGTCTGGTCTGTGGTGCGGGTGGCCCCCGCCCGCCGGATACCGTGTGTCGGCATCGCGTGGGCACACATTCGGTGGCTGAGGCAGCCACAGGGAAGGACGGCGGCACGCAAGGTCTCCAGGCTGCGGTGCGGTGCTCGAACGGGCTGGAGCGGAGGGGACCCAGATCTGGCGCCGGGGACCCGTAGTCACCGAATTCCTCCCCACCGCAGGTCAGGAGCGGGAAGCTCTCTGCTCGGTTCCATAGCTCCCATTAGGCGTGCTGTTTGACAGGTCCCGGCCTCAGTTCCAAATGGGGCGTGACCGTACGCCGCACCCCCGGTAGCACGCCCGCGGTAGTCCCGCGAGTGATGATGGTTGCCAACGCCGTCCGGACTTCCTTGACCGTCACGCTGATCGCGTGACTCAGGATGACGAGCCGATTCCCGGGCGATCCGGGGCTCCAGCCGACAGAAGGCCATCGCGTGCACGGGGGGCGAGCGCCCTGGATGAGAGACACCTGATGACGATTCGCACACCCCGCCCCAGGGGCCACGTTCTCGACTGCGACAACTGCCTCGCCTCACTTTAAGGAGAGGACTGGACGATGCTGTTCGACACTCCGGAGGAGGCCGTGGCGGAGGGAGCCGAAGCCGGCTGGACGCTGCTGCCGGACGCCACGTCTGTATCCGCGACACCGCCGCCCACCACTTGGCGGCTGCGGCGACGCAAGGATGACGCTGCCGCCG
This sequence comes from Streptomyces sp. NPDC002044, assembly GCF_040296725.1. Taxonomy (NCBI): domain Bacteria; kingdom Bacillati; phylum Actinomycetota; class Actinomycetes; order Kitasatosporales; family Streptomycetaceae; genus Streptomyces; species Streptomyces sp. NPDC002044. The sequence continues at coordinate 5,567 of NZ_JBEOXU010000036.1, read as the reverse complement.
ACGCCCCGACGGTGAAGGAGGGCAGGCCCACTCGACCCGCTCCGGCCGTAGCGGAAGGCCGGCGAAGAGGTGGCGGTGGAGATGGCGCTCGGCGCCGGGGCGGTGACGCCGGCTTCGAGCGCGCTGACCTTCCACCGCCTGGTTGTGCTATTCCGCGGCCTGGCCAGCTGCACATCCTGGGGGCATAGGTCGGGGCACAGGTCGGGGCACAGGTGGGGATACAGGTCGGGGCACAGGTCGGGGTAGGTGCGCTCTACAGACGACTTGCATTTTGCCTGGTCAGACCCCAAATTGCAGCCGGTGGGAGGCTGGACTTATAGGGAGGAGGGGTGAAGAGGAAAGAGAGATTGAGGAGGGCAGGTTTGGAAGGGTGTTTGGTGGGCGGAAGTGGAGAGGCGAAAAGAAAGGGGAGGGGAGCAGGTGGGGGAAGGTGAGGTATAGAGGAGTGCTGGATGAGAGAGGGGAAGTGGGTGAGAAGACCGGCGGAAAGGTGAGGCGGAGATGGAGGGAGAGCGACTGGGGAGAGGGAGGGGGGAGGAAATGAATGTGGCCGACGCCCACTTCCGCTGAGAGCGGGTGGCAAGGGCGCCGGCCGGCGCAGGGTCACTCGTACCGGGTGTCTCGCACGGTCGTTGGAGGGGGAGGGAATGCACACCCTGTGGCCCCGGGCGCCCCGAGCGTCCGGGGGCCGGTTCGGCCGGTCGTCTCTGCCCGTCACGGGGCGGGAGAGAGGCGACCGCCGGCGGGCGCCCGCATCTGTATGCGGGGCGGCTCGTTGGGCGGGGCGGGAACGCCCGTTCCGGAGGTCTCCCCCGAGCCTCCGGGAAACGCCCCTCTCGCCTGACACCTGGCCGTACGCCCCTTCCGCCCCCCCCGGGCCGAATGGGGCCGTCCGCACGGCGTTCCGCAGTGCCCACGTCCCAGGCGTCAGGCCCACCCGTCGATGAGCTGCCTGGCTCCTCCCCGGCCCACCCCTGCTGACGGCCCCGAGACAGGGAGCCGGACCATCCAGGTCACCAGATCTGCCGAAGTGCCCGTATTTTTCTAGCTGGGGCTGGTCACTCGTGGACAGGCGGGGTGCTGTCTCGGGTTGCCGCGGCCGCGGTGAGGAGACGTTCCCAGGTGCGGGGGGTTCCGCCGTGCTGCGCGGCGAGTTCGGCGGCGATGCGGCCCTTGGGTGCGCTGTGCGCGACGGTAAGGGCGTTGGCCGCGGTGCGCAGCCGTGGGTCGCCCTCGTAGGCGTGCTGTTTGCGGGGGCCTTGGGGTTCGCCGGCGCGGCGGCCTCCGCCCTTTCCCTGGCGGGGTGCGTGGTCGCGGCGCGCTTCGACCTCGTGCCGGGGCCACAGGCGCGCGCCGTAGACGCTGGTTCCGGCGGAGAGGTAGCCCTGGACGCTGTAGGCCCGCACGGTGCTCGGGCTGATGCCGAGGATGCCGGCGGCCTCCTCGGCGGTGAGCAGGTCGTCGCGGTGCTCGCCGTCGGGTAGCGCGGGGATCGGCTTGCCGGCGAGGTAGGCGTCCGCCTGGGCCAGGCTGTAGATCAGGTAGCGGCTTCCGGGGAGGAGGCTGGGTACGTGGCTGCGGAAGGCGGGAGCGTCGCGGCGGCGCCAGGTGGCCACGGGCACCCCGAGCCGGCGGGCGATGTCGGCCTCGTTGATGACCGGCTGATTGCGGGGGATCACGTCGTCTCCTCGGCGGCTGCTGCTGTGCCGCGGGGGCGCAGCCTGTAGGCTTGGCGTGCAGGCTGGTTGGTTTTCCGGGCCTGAACGTTGTACGAAGCCGGCGGTGTGCCGGGTCGCTCCCAGAGCGGCCCTCCGCCGGCTTCGGCGTTTCCCGGGCACCCGCGAGAGACGGATTTAACCTTACAGCATTTGGGTTCATCAGGGGATTCCCCGGGGCCCGAGGCCCCTGGTTCACCGACCGGAGAGCCGGCCCGCGAGCCATGCATCCGCCTGCCGCCCGCTGCGGAGCCGTACGACATCGACGCCCAGAGCCGCGGTCTCGGCGACCTGCAAGGCGTACCGGGGACGGTTCTCGCGGTACTTCCGGATCGCGGTGCGCAGCAGGGAGCGCCGACCGAAGAAGGCGCGGTTCCAGGTGAGACGCCGTGCTTGCGCGCTCGTGTCCAGACCGGCGAGCTGACGCAGGCTTCGGTGCACGATCCGGCACACGATCAAGGACAACGGAAGATCGAGCCAGACCAGGACGTCAGCCCGATGCCACACCACATCAGCGAGTTTCGAGTAGTTTCCCTCGACCACCCAGGAATCTCCCCGCGTGACCCGATCGGCCTTGCCGCGAAACTCATCGAGCGGAAGCGGGCCATCCTCCGTGAACAACACGTCGTCAAGATCGGTATGCGGCAGGCCCAGTGAAGCAGAGAGGTTCTTCGCGATCGTTGTTTTCCCGCTCGCAGGAGGGCCGAATAGAGCGATTCTTACCACCAATGATTCCTGACTACTCGTCCAACGGTTAGCGAAGCTCAATTATCCTTGACCGCAGAACTGATTCCGCCTTGTTTTCTGAAATCCAAACTATTTGAGGTGTTTCTCTCTCGGTGTAGTCCCCGAGCCGACGCGCCCGACATGGTTACCCAGCGCGCGCCGGTTCGCCTGCTACTGGTCCTGAGCTACCTCGCCCTGGCCCGCCGTCGCGGCCGCCACGTACGTGACGGCCGGCCCTGGGCGACCCCGTCCAGCCCGGGCTCGCCGCAGTCACGGTCGCCGCGAGCCTGCGCGCCGTCCGCGTCGTGGTGGTCCAGGAAGGCGGCCCGGCCGGTGCCGGCCCTGCCTAGGCGCTGGCGCCGCCGGTGCCGAGGATCCGCCGATGCGGCCGCACGGGGGCTTCTGGCGCCGGTTCCTCGGTCGCGGGTACCACCGGGGCCGGGGCGGCGAGTTCGGCCGCCAGACGGCCACGTCGTACCGACCCGTCCGGGTCGGGGGCTGGCGGGGGCCGGTGCCCAGGGGGCGGCGCTGATCATCCACCCGCACAGTCTCCGCCCGCGCTTAGAGCCGTGGCGCAGCGGGCCGCCTGCCGGCACCCAGGGGAGACCTGTGCGCGGCGTGGGGACCTGCGGGCGCAGGCTAGGTTCGTGGGCAGTCCGCGCCGACATGGGTGCGTGGGCCAGGGCCGGTGCCCAGAGCGCTCTGGGGCAGTACGACCGGGCCGCCCCGGCCCCGGTATTCCGACGGAATGCCGGGGCCGACGGACTCGCGGGGTCCAGTCGCTCCCGCGATCGCGCTCTCCGATGGCGCGCAGCGCTTCTCGACCCGCTGGCCGAGTCTTGTGAGCCCGCCACGGTCTGACGGGTTCACCGGGCGCGCCGGGACGGCTGTAGGCCCCGGGGGACGCACCTGAGGGGATCGGGTCGGCGGGATTCCGCGTGAGTGTGGGTCTCCACGCACCCTGGCCGGGAGCTAGCACCCCGCCAGCTCCGGTTCAACGGCGCCAGGGCACCCAGAGACCCACACTCACGCGGAATCCCGCCTCACGGCCGCCGCACCTACACCCCGAGCACGCGGGCCGATCGACACGCCCACGCACCGGGGCGCAGCGGCCTGGTTGGCCGGGTGCGGGCCGGTGCGTGGCTGAGGTTCAACCACTCCCCGCGCAGCGGGTGACCCCGCGCGCTGCGCGCCCGGGGGATGCCCGCCGCTGCGCGGCGGGCGGGGGCGGTCCGCTGCGCTCCCCGCCAGGGAGGGGCGGTCCGCTGCGCTCCCCGCCAGGGAGGGGCGGTCCGCTGCGCTCCCCGCCAGGGAGGGGCGGTCCGCTGCGCTCCCCGCCAGGGAGGGGCGGTCCGCTGCGCTCCCGGGTGGTTCGGAGTCATGAGAAGTGCTTCTGAGCAGGGGATTTCCGTGGACTGACGAGCTTGAGTCCTGTAAAGTTGTCTTTGTCGGAGAGGGGCGGCACACCCCGACCCGGCAACAACGTTCACCAACCGGAAAAGGACAGCACATGACGAGTCGTCTCCTCCCGCTCGACCTCGAAGCCCGTCGGATGGATCTCCGGGTCGTGGACTCCCTGCCCGCGAAGGGCTACCGGGGCTACGTCAACGCGACGGGCCGTCTGCGGACCGTCAGCAACCTGTACGACCGGACCACGGTGTTCGGACACGTCGTGATCTCGCCCGATGAGGCGTTCGCCCTCACCAACAAGAGTGCCCCCCACGCGTTGTTCGAGCTCATGGTGATCTCGGCCGGGGCGACGCACCGGCCGGGACTGCACGACCACTCCGCGCAGTTCGGCGCGGCCTTCGGAGTCATGGCCGATGCATTCGCGGACCACTGCCGCGCCTACGACCTCACTTCGGTCGTGTCGTGGAGCTACGACCCCGCGACGGTGGACCGCGAGTCCATCCAGGGCGAAAAGAGGTTCCACGCTCACTTGGTCGGGCGTACCCAGGCCGAGCGGGCGACCGTCGCGGAAATGGCGGTGCGGGCGGGGGCCCTCTCCGCCACCCGGTCGCGGCGCATCGTGGAGGAAGCCTCCGTGCTCGGATCGCTCCTCAGCGCCGACTGCGTGGACCCGGACGCGCTCCGCGTCCTCGTCCCCGTACCGGCGCTCTCCACCCCCACGGCAACCGTGACCGCTCAGTTCCTCCTGCCGGAGGGATGGGCAAGCCTTACGGACCCCGGGCTCCATGCCGATCTCGCCTACGTGCAGCGCAAGCTGCGGCGCACCTACAACGAGATCGTGAGCACCTGCACAACCGGCGTCACCGGCATGTGGGAAAGGCCCGTGGTCCGGGAGTTCGACGCGGACGACATCAGCATCCCCCTTCGCCCGGCTACACGCGCCACCCTGGCGCACTACCTTCGGGCGCTCCGCCCGGAAATCCTGACGAGTCATCGGGAGGCCAACCGGTCCCGTGACACCCACGTTTACCCGCTCGCCGATTTGGCCTATGCGGTCACCATCGCCGAGCAGGACGGAAGGGTGTACCTGCACCTGCGAATCAATCTCTTCTCCGATCTCGGCGGAGCGGGAATCAGCATCATCGACGGAGTGGTTGTGAAGACGAAGAAGGGAGTGGGAATCCTCCGCGCCGACGAAGTAGCGGCCCGAAAGGCATTCCAGGCCGAATACCTCGGTAAGATTCACCAGCACCCGTTTGCCTCCCGGGTGTTCTTCCCGGGCATCTAAACGAGCCGGGACGGAGAGTTTCTGACGAAAGGCCAGAAACTCTCCGTCCCCGCGTTCACCCCACCCGGGGTGCCCAGCTATTCCGCCAAAGCTACATCCTGCATCAGATGACACACACCGCCACCCCTCTCCGCCCCTTGCCAGCGGCCCGCGAAGCGGGCTCAAGGCCGGGGAGCGCAGCGGACCGGCCCGGCCTGAAGCGCAGCGAAAGGCCATGACCAGCCGCGCGCAGCACGGCCGGTGACCCTCCCTCACCCCCGAAGCGCAGCGCAGGGGGTGAGGGAGGGGTGTGGTGAAGCGCAGCGGAACCACACCAGGCCGAAGCGCAGCGCAGGCCAGCCCCGCCCGAAGGGCGACGCGGCCGCCCTGAAGCAGGCGGAGATCGAGTCCGGCGCGGTGACCGGCTTCACGGCCGCCATCGCCGCCTA